>DASSZQ010000248.1:0-17267 GCA_035702755.1 Solirubrobacteraceae bacterium
GCGGCGGTCAATCCGGCAGCAGCGGGACCCAGACATCGCTGTCACGCCCAACGAGCGTGCCGCGCGAGATGGCGCGGGTGCCGAACCGGTCACGCAGCTCGTCAAGCGCGCGATCGAGTCCCGCGGCGCGGTCAAACGGGAGCGCCAGCTGGACGGCGCCGGCGTCGCACAGGTTGGTGAGGGCGACGCCGATCAGCGTCAGCCCGCGGCTGGAGATGACAGCACTCGATGCCGCCAGCAACCCCCGCGCCACGCGCAGCAGCGTCTCTGTCCGCGACGTCGCCTCCGCCAGCGTATGTGACCGGGTCGCCCGGCTGTAGTCGTCGAAGCGCAGGCGCAGCACCACGGTGCGGCACGCGCGTCCCGCCGTTCGCAGCCGGCGAGATACGCGGTCCACCAGCGTCAGCAGCGCCGCGTCGATGTCGCCCGGGCTCCGGGCGCGGCGCCCGAGCGCGCGCTGGGCGCCGATCGAGCGTCGCCGCCTGCGGGCGGTCACCGGGCGGGGGTCGCGGTTATGCGCGAGCGCGTGCAGGTGTCGGCCGGCCGCCCGCCCCAGCAATGAGACGAGCGTGTCCTCGCCAAGCCGCGCGACCTGCCCGACCGTCTCCAGGCCGTGGGCGTGCAGCCGCGCAGCGGTCACCCGCCCCACTCCCCACAGGCGCTCGACCGGCAGCGGGTGCAAAAACGCGGCCTCGCTGCCCGTCGGCACAACCAGCAGCCCGTCGGGCTTGGCCACTGCGCTGGCCACCTTGGCCAGGAACTTGGTGCTCGCCAGCCCCACCGTGATGGCCAGCCCCACCTCGTCTCGGACCTGCCGCCGCAGCGCAATCGCGATCTCCCGCGGGGTTCCGAGGATGTGCCCCAGCCCGCGAACATCCAGGAACGCCTCGTCGATCGACAGCGCCTCCACAACCGGCGCGGTGCGTTCGAACACGGCAAACACGGCGCGGCTCGCCGCTGTATACGCCGCGAAGCGGGGATCGACCACGACCGCCTCCGGGCACAGCGCCCGGGCGCGGCCGCCGGCCATGGCGGTGCGCACGCCGTAGGCCCTCGCCTCGTAGCTCGCGGCGAGCACGACGCCCCGGCCCACGATCACAGGCCGCCCGCGGAGCGCGGGGTTGTCGCGCTGCTCGACTGACGCGTAGAACGCGTCGAGATCCGCGTGCAGTATGGTGGGGCCTGACACGAACATATGTTCGCATGATCGCCGGACGGATCGGTTACGCTGCGGACACGGCAACAGGAGGGACGAGCGATGGCAGTGGCAGAGCGCATCATCACCGGGGTCGACTTCGTACCGATCCCCACCCGCGACCTCGACGCGGCGGTCCACTTCTACGGCGAGGTGCTGGGCCTCGAGCGATCGGTGTACATGCCGGACCGCCACTTCGCCGAGTTCGAGACCGGCAACGTGACATTGAGCCTTGCCAACTTCGAGAAGATGGGCATGGAGCACCGCGCCTCGCCCAACGCGCTGGCGTTGCACGTGGAGGACATGGAGGCTGCCCGGGCGCGCCTGGAGCAGGCCGGGGTCACCTTCCAGGGGGACACGTTCGACACCGGGGTGTGCCACATGGCGTTCTTCGCCGACCCGGACGGCAATGCCCTCATGCTCCACCACCGGTACGCGCCGCGCGTGCGGCAGTAAAGGGCGTGGCCGCCGCGCCTGTGGCAGGAGCGGGCGCGGGGGACGCGGCGGGCACGCCGGGCGCCGGAGCCGCGACCGCGGCTACGGAGCGCCGACTCGCGTCAGCATGTCAGCGCCGCAGCGCGCGCCGACGGCGGCCGCCTGCGCCGGAGTCATCCCGGAGGCGAGGCCGAACGTGAAGCCGGCCGCGAACGAGTCGCCGCAGCCGTAGCTGTCGCGGATGGGGCCGGGCGGTGGAACGGCGGGCCAGCGGCCCTCACTCGCGCCCCACCAGCGACCTCCCGCCGGGCCCTCGGTGGCGACCATCAACTCCGCCGAGGGCTCCAGCGATGTCGCCCAGTGCACCTCGGCGCCGTCGTTGGCGCTGAACACCACAGCGTCGAGGCGGAGGTCGGTGCCGGCGAGTCGCTCGCGCAGCCGGGGGGTGGCCACCAGCACCCGGGCGCTGCGCGAGTGACGGACGGCGGCGGCATCGCCGGCGGTCACGTACACCCCGTCGGCCGACCGCAGCCTGTCCCAATCAAGTGCATCCGCGCCCCGGGGCTGGAGCCGCTCGCCGAGGGTGACGATGGTGCGTTCTCCGTCCTGGTCGAGCAGGGTGAACACCTGCCGGGTTGGGAGGTCGCGGCGGGCGGCATGGACGGTGATGCCGCGCTCGGTCAGTTCGCGCACGGCCGCCTCCCCGTCGTCATCGCGCCCGACGGCGCAGAAGAAGTCGACCTGCGCACCCAGCTCCGCGAGGACCGCCGCCGCCACCACCGCGCCGCCGCCGGCATGAGTGAACTCGCGACGCGCGGATTGAACCTCGCCGCGAACGGGCAGATGATCAACGCGCAAAAAGTCGACCCACTCCACGTGTCCGACGACGCTGACCCTGGTCATTGTGCGGACGCTAGCGACACGCGCGGGGTGGCCGCGCCCCGCCCTGGGCAGAATGCGTCTGCGTCATGCCTGGCTTCCGCCCCTTCACCGGCTCCGAGCGCCGTCCGCCGCGTGCCGGTCAGGTTGTGCTGCCTCCGGTCTCCAGCGAGCTCGCCCATGACGATCAGCTGCGCACCCTCGCCCGCCTGAGCGATCCCGCGCTGTCGGAGATGGGCCTGGAGGAGTTTCTCAACGAGCTGCTGCTCCGCGTGCGCGACGCCCTGTCGGTGGACACCGTCGCGATCCTGCTCTACGACGAGGAGGCCAACCAGCTTGTCGCCCGGGCGGCCACCGGCATCGAGGAGGAGGTTGAGCGGGGGGTCCGGCTGCCGATCGGCCACGGCTTCGCCGGGCGCATCGCCGCCGAACGCGTCGCCATCTTCATCCAGGACGTCGATCACGCCGACATCCTGAACCCCATCCTGCTGGAGAAGGGCGTGCGGTCGCTGCTCGGCGTGCCGCTCATCGTTGAGGGCCATCTGATCGGCGTGCTTCACGTGGGCTCGCTGAAGCCGCGCACGTTCGGCGACCGCGACCTCGCGGTGCTTCAGGCCGCGGCCGGGCGGGCGGCGCCCGGGATCGAGCGGGCCCGGCTGGTGTCGGCGTTTGAGCATGAGCACCGCGTGGCCATGCTGCTTCAGCGCAGCCTGCTGCCGCAGCGCCTCGTGGAATTCTCCGGCTTCTCGGCGGCCGCCCGGTACCTGCCCGCGACCGACGAGGTGGGCGGCGACTGGTATGACGTGTTTGAGCTCTCGCACGGGCGCCTGGGGGTGGCGATCGGCGACGTCGTCGGCCATGGGCTGCGGGCGGCGGCGCTCATGGGCCAGTTGCGCACCGCGCTGCATGCCTACGCGCTTGAGGACCACAGCCCGGCACGCACGCTGGAACTCGTCGACCGGTTCGTGCAGACGATGCCGGATTCGCCGATGGCGACCGCCGCGTACGCCGTCCTCAATCCGGACACGGGCCGGCTGACGTTGGCCAGCGCCGGTCACCTGCCCCCGCTGGTCATCGGCAACGCCGGCGCCCGGACACTGGAGGTGACGCCGGCCCCGCCGCTCGGCGCCGTGCCGTACAGCACATGCACCGAGCGGGAGATCCAGCTTGGCTCCGGCGAGGTGCTTCTGCTCTACACCGATGGTCTGGTGGAGCGGCCGGACGTCCGGCTGTCGCAGAGCATCGAGCTGCTCTGCGACGTGGTGGGTTCGGCGCGCTCGGCCGAGGAGGCCTGCCGGCGCGCATTCGACGAGCTTGTCCCGGCGGAAGGACCGCGGGACGACGTCGCCGTCATCGCCCTGAAGAACGCCGAGATTCCAGAGCAGCTGCGGCTGACGCTTCCCGCCGACCCGCGGGTGCTCGCCGACGTACGACGCGCCCTGCGCCGGTGGCTGCGCGTCCGCGGAGCCGGTGACCAGGACGTCATGGAGATCACCCTGGCGGTGAGCGAGGCGTGCACCAACGCCGTCGAGCATGCCTATTCCCCGGCGCCCGCGCAGTTCTCGGTGGACGCCTCGGCCGAGAACGGCGACATCCGGATCGTCGTTCGCGACGTCGGCCAGTGGCGGACGCCGCGGGGCACCAATCGCGGCCGGGGACTGAAGATCATGGAGAGCGCCATGGACGAGGTGAGCGTCGACGCGGCGCCTTCCGGGACCGAGATCGTGATGAAGCGGCGGCTGAACAGATGAGGATGACGTGGTGACCCAGGGGGCCGGCGGCCGATGAGGCTCGCCGACATCCAGATGAGCGATGCGGGTCGCGTCGTCGTCGCGCGGTTGACCGGCGAGCTTGACCTCTCCAACACCGGCAACATCGGCGCCGTGCTGGCAGAGGCGGTGCCCAACAGCGCGCATGCCCTGGTCGTCGATCTGAGCGAGGTCGATTACCTCGACAGCGCCGGTATCCATCTCATCTACGAACTGCGCGAGAGGCTCCGGACCCGGGGCCAGGCGCTGCGGCTCGTGATCCCGGCTGACGCTCCCGCTCACGACGCCCTGCGGCTGGCCGGTGTCTCCGGCCACGTCGCCACCTCCCACAGCGTGGACGCGGCGCTCGCCGAACTCGACGGCAGCTAGCCAGCTAGTCGTCGCTCAGGCAGCTCGCCGGGCCGCGGGCACCTCGCGCATCGGCGCCGGCAGTACCGGGAGCACCCCGCGGCGGACGTACAGGGCGCCGGCGCCGACGAGCGCGCGGCGCACCGCCGCCGGCGGCAGCGCGGCAAACCCGTACTCGGAGCGGATCCGGTCTGGAAGCAGGGCGATCGTGATGAAGTTCACCGTCTCCCGGACCGGCCGTGCCAGCATCGGAACCGGTGGCTCAAGCACGATCTCCCGGGCGCGCCGCCGGGCCCACTCGCCGACGTGAAGCTCATCCCCGGCCAGCATGGCGCGACCGTAATCCTCCAGCTCCTCGAGCGTTTGCGGCATCGCCGTACGCCGCAGGCCGAACAGCCGGCCCATGACCCGGTAGTCCTCCCACAGGGCCGAGCGCTGGGCGCGGTCAAGCCGCCCCACGTACGTCTGGTACACGACCATGGCCGAGTCGACGAGCGAGTAGAGGATCCACATGAGCAGCCGCGGATCGTCGGCGCGGTACGGGGTGCCCGCCTCAAACACACCGACGGCGTGCGGCAGCCGGCCGCGGACGGCCCGGTGCATCGCCCGCACCCGGGAAGTGGCGCGGTCAGCCTCCGCCCGGGAGCCGAAGGTGACCGCGTTGAGCACCTGAGCGGTCCGTCCGAGTCGGACGTAGGGATCCTCCAGTGAGTCCGAGTGCGCGAGCAGCCCGGCGACGGCCAGGGGGTGGGCGGCCTGCATGAGGAGGGCCCGCGGCCCAGCCAGGGCCAAAGCGCGCTCGCGCATCACACGGCGGATGGGCGAGTCGTCGGTGAAGTACCCACCGGGGGCGGATGCGCGGGAGGATGTCGTGGCCATCGCCTCCTCAGAATACCTCAACAGGTTGTTGCGAAAATCGGTACACCTGATATAGAAGGAGGCGGCGCCGACGTGCCCGCGGATCACCGCGGAGCGATATCGGCTCCGACCTCGGTGCTTGATCGCCGTCCGATTGGGATCTGCGCGGAGTGGGTATCACCGTTTTCAATGAGCACAGTCACCAGTAGCCCCACACAGTCGCGTCGGGCCAGGCGTGCCGGCGTGGCCTCAAGCATCTCCAACGACACCCTTTTCGTCCGCTGGCAGCAGCACGGCGACCGCCAGGCTCGTGATGAGCTTGTGCAGCGTTTCCTGCCGCTGGCGCGCAAGCTCGCCCGGCGCTACAGCGGCGCCCGTGAGCCCTTCGACGACCTCCTGCAGGTCGCCAGCCTTGGACTCGTCAAGGCGATCGATCGCTACGACCTGGAGCGCGGCACCGCGTTCTCGTCGTTTGCGGTGCCCACCATCCTGGGCGAGCTGAAGCGGTACTTCCGTGACCTCGGCTGGGCCGTCCACGTGCCCCGCGGCGCTCAGGAGCGCGCGGTCAAGGTGGAGGAGGCCCAGCAGCTGCTCGGCGCCCGCTCCAACCGGGCTCCGACCGTGACCGAGATCGCCGAGTACCTGGAGTTCAGCATCGAGGATGTCCTCGAGGCGCTGGAGACCTCACGCGCCCACCACGCGTCCTCGCTTGACGCCCCGTACGACGATGGTGAGGGCGAAAGTGGCACGATGGTCGAATCATTCGGCGACGAGGATCCCAGTCTGAAGACGGCCGACGAGCGCGTGACCATCGGCACCGCTGCGCGGCAGCTCCCCGCGCGCGAGCGCGAGGTGCTGGCGCTGCGCTTCGTGCAGGACATGACGCAGACGCAGATCGCGGAACGCATCGGCGTTTCGCAGATGCAGGTCTCCCGCATCCTGCGCCGGGCGATTTCTCACCTCTCAGAGATCACCGACGGCTGACGAGACTCCGGTGGCGGGGCGCGCGTCAGTTTGTCGACGTGCGCCCCCGGGAACCTTCGGTGTGCTGACGTGAGCGTCGGAGGTTCCACCGTTCGCCTGCGCCTTGAGAGCAGGCCTCAGACCCTGACCATCGTCAGGGGGATGCTCGGCGGCGTCGCCGAGCTGTTGGCGATCGACCCGGAGCTCCTCGACGACCTCAAGACATCGGTCAGCGAAGCGTGCAACAACGTTGTGCTCCACGCCTACGCCGGCGAGCCCGGGCCGATGGAGGTCGCCCTGTTTCTCTCCGCGGACCGCATTCGCGTCACCGTGACCGATCAGGGGGTGGGGATGACGGCACCGCCGCCGAGCGGCGACATCAGCCAGGGCATCGGGCTCTCGGTGATCCGGGCGCTCACCGAGAGCGTGCGCTTCTCGTCAGCGCCCAACCGGGGAACCGAAGTTGAGATGGACTTCGCCGTCGCGCGAGACGGTCGCGCCCTGTTCACGCCGCCTGCTCCAGCCGTGGCGGACGGCAACCTGCCGGCGGCCCAGGAGGGGGAGGTCATCGTGTCGCTGTCCCCGGTGACGCTGCTGCCCGGAGTGCTCGGCCGGTTGGCGCGCACCCTGGCCGCGACAGCGCACTTCTCGCTGGACCGCTTCTCCGACGTCTATCTCGTCACCGACACGCTCGCCGCGCATGCGGCCAGCGCGGCCGACGGAGCTCGCATCGAGGCTCGGCTGAGGGCTGAGGACCGCCGGCTTGACCTGCTGGTGGGCCCGTTTCGCCAGGGAACCGGCTCGCGGCTGGACGTCCACTCCAGCAGACATCCGGCATCGCCACTCGTGCTGCTCTCCGATGAGGTGTCCGTCGAGGCGACCGACGATGCCGAGCGCCTGCGCGTGGTCGTGATCGACCACCGGCGCTGAGCGCCTCAGCGGCCGTTCAGGAGCTCTTCCGGGGTGTCGACGAGCCGGAGCCGGTCGGCGACGCCGGTGAGGTCGAGCAGCCGCTGGACCTGCTGAGAGCCCTTGACCAGGCTCATCTCGCAACCTTCGCCGGCCAGGCGCTGGTGCGCCCGCACGATGATCGACAGGCCGGTGGAATCCATGAACGCCAGTTGTCGCAGGTCGACGACGACGAGCTGGGTCTCCGGACCGCAGAGCCGATCGAGCTCGGTTTCGAGCTCAGGACCGGAGGCGAGGTCCAACTCGCCGCTCACCGTCACGACGGCGGACGGGCCGTCCTTGCGGACATCTACGCGGAACTGGTTCTGCACGCTGGACACGAGCCTACTGATCTGAGATCTGACATGCCCCCACGGGAGCGGGGAGCAACGACGTTTGGGAGGGGAACCCTCCGGTAACGGTACTCATTGCAACACAACCATGGAGCTCGACACCACATCCTCTCATAGACCGGCCCGGGGGTTCGTCCACGAGGCTCTGATGTATCACGGCGACGCCGAGTGCACCGAGGCCGTGCGCGAATTCGTGCGGGACGCGGTGGACGCAGCGGAGCCGGTCCTCGTCGCGCTGCCGGGGGACAGCCTGGAGCGCGTCCGGGCGGCCGTCGGCGATGCCGGCCCGGAGGCGAGGTTTGAGGACATGCGGGACGTGGGACGCAATCCGAGCCGCCTGCTTCCCCTGATCGAGGAGTGGGTCCATGCCCATGAGGCCGGCGGCGCTCGCGTCCGCGTCGTCAGCGAGGCGATCTGGCCCGGCCGCAGCTATCCGGAGACGGTTGAGTGCCTGCGCCACGAGGCGTTGCTCAACTCGGCGCTCGCCGAGGCCAACGCCACCATCATGTGCCCCTACGACGCCGAGCGCCTTGATCCGAACACGCTCACCGGGGCCGAGCTCACCCATCCGACGGTGGTGGAGCATGGCGAGCGGCGTCCGAGTTCCGCCTACCGGGCGCCGGTCGACGGCGATCTGGAGCGCCGATGGCCGCTTGAGCCACCCACCGAGCCGGTGTCCGAGCATGAGCTGAGCTCAACCCTGGGCGAGCTGCGCCAAGCGGTCGCTGACGATCCGCTGGTGGCGGGCCTCAGCGACGCGCGACGCAACGACCTGGTCCTCGCCGTCAATGAGGCGGCCACCAACGCCGTGCGTCACGGGGACGGCGCGTGCACGGCACGCATCTGGCATGACGGACGCGGGGTCGTCGCGGAGGTCAGCTCGCGCAGTGGGGTCGATGATCCGCTCGCCGGTCGCTGCGTGCGTCCAGAGCCAGAGGCGCTGTCCGGTCGCGGGCTGTGGCTGATCAACGAGATCTGTGACCTCGTCGAGTTGCGCGCCGGGGAGCGGGGAATGACGCTGCGCATGCACATGAGCGACGCGGCGTGATGGGGCCCAGAAGGCTTTTGCGCCCCGGGGAGCCGGGGTAGGAGATTGTGGATGCCACAGACAGAATCCCCATTTGAACGAGAGCAGGAGGAGGAAGCGGCGGCCGAGGCGGGAGCGATCGGCGGTCACGTCTCCGACGAGCCACCGGCGGAGGACTCCGACGAGCTCGATCCGGCGCAGCGGCCGCTCGTCGAGGCCGGCGAGGGCGAGTCCGAGGGGTTTGAGCAGGCCGAGCGGGAACTGATCGAGCACTCCACCCACGGCGACCAGCATGCGGCGCGACGAGCGATCGAGGACGCGCCCGGCGAGGCCGACGACGAGCGCGCGGCGCCCGCCGGCGAGGCCGACACCGAGCAGGCGCCGGACGCCTGAGGCTGCCCAGCCGGGATCAGGCGCGCTCAGCCGTGAGTTCGCGCAGGCGCTGCACCGACCGGCGCAGCAGGCGTGAGACCTGCATCTGCGATACGCCCACACGGCGGGCGATCTCGGCCTGAGTGAGATCTTCGCCGAAGCGCAGATAGAGGATTTCGCGCTCCCGGGGGGGCAGGTGCTGGGCAGCGGCAAACACGGTGGCCTGGACGTCGACGAGGCCGAGGCGGCGGTCGACGTCGCCCAGTGTGTCCAGGCGGTTGTCGCCCTCGTCGTCGGAGGTGCGCGGTGCGTCGAGTGAGACCGTGTCGAACGCCTCGGCGGTCTGCAGCCCGTCGAGCACCTGCTCCTCCGAGCACTCCAGATACAGCGCCAGCTCCGGGATGGTTGGCGAACGGCCCTCCCGGCGGGTGACCTCCCGCTGGGCATCGATGACGCGGCGCGCCAGTTCCTGGGCGCTGCGATCGACGTGCAGGGCCCAGGCGCTGTCGCGGAAGTAGCGCTTGAGCTCGCCGACGATCGTCGGCACGGCGAACGAGGTGAACTGAAAGCCGCGCGTTGGGTCAAAGCGCTCCACGGCTTTGACCAGGCCCAGGCTGGCGACCTGAAACAGATCGTCGTGAGGCTCGTCAGATCCGGAATAGCGCAGCGCCAGCTTGCGGGCCAGCGGCAGGTACCGCTCGATCAGCGCATCCCTGTCGCGCACGTCGCGGTCCTCGTACCACCGGACGAACAGCCCATCAGAGCTGGCCGTCATGGCGGGAGTGGCCGTTTGAGGCATCAGACCTCCCAGGTCGCAGACAGGGGTGGTTTCTATCACAGCAGCGCGAGCTGCGGATCCGCTTGCCTATGCGGCGCGCGGCAGCGAGTGCTCAACGGCCGGGGAGCGGCGAGCGTCGTGGAGCAGGTCGATGACCGCGGCCTCCAGCCGCGCCCGGCGACGATCATCCGGACCGTCGAGGCCGCCGATGCGATCGAGCTCCGCGCCGATCGTCCAGCCGGATTGGTAGCGGTCAAAGACGCGCGGGTCGATGTACGAGCGCCGGGCGACCGCCGGGGTGTTGCCGAGCACTTCAGAGACCCCGCGCACCGCACCGTCGATCGCCCGCTTGCGCGCCCGCTTGCTCTGAGCATCGCGCCCGTCGGCGGCGAGCGCGACCGCGGCGAGCACCGTCGCATTCCATGTGCGGAAGTCCTTGGCGCTGTACTGGTCGCCCATGAGTGACTTCAGGTGCTCTGAGATCTGCTCGGAGCGAACGCTGTGCCAGCGGCCGCGCTCGCGGTAGGCGAGAAGCTGGTCGCCGCCGGATCGCCGGCGCGTGAGCGCCCGGACGACCTCCATCGACGGCGGGTCCTGAATCTCCTGCACGCGCCGGACGCCGCTCTTGGCCAGGTAGTCGAACACGATCCGGTCGTCATGCAGGGTGACGTTGTCCTTGGGCACGGTGGCGAGACCGATGCCGCCCTCGTCGTCGGCGTACTCCTCGCTGCCGATGCGAAACAGGCCGATGTCCAGCAGTCGCACCGCGCAGGCCAGGACGCGGGAGTGGTCAAGCTCACCGCCGTGGCGCAACACGCGCAGGACCCGGCGGCGCAGGCCGGGCAGCGCCCGGGCGAAATCGAGCATGTGATCGAACTTCTCCCGGTCACGCATCTCTCGCCAGCGCTGGTGGTACAGGTACTGCTTGCGTCCGGCGGCGTCGATCCCGGTCGCCTGCAGGTGCCCCAGCGGGTCGGGGCAGATCCAGACGTTCTCCCAGGCAGGAGGGATGGCCAGCTGCCGGATGCGCTCAAGGTCCTCCGCATCGTCAAGCCGCTCGCCGGCGGCATCCAGGTAGCCGAAGCCGCGACCGCGGCGGACCCGGCGCAGGCCGGGCCCGGCGCAGTCAGAGCGTCTCAAACGCGCCCGGCGGGCGGGCGCGGGGGCGGCCGCGGCCGGCATCAGGGGCGCGGCCGCCTCGCGTCAGGCGATGCGCCGGCGGCCGCTGAAGAACACGGCGAGCGCGACCAGCGCGAGGATGAACAGCAGCGGGTGAATGATCACGCCGCCCGCAATGGCGATGACAAGCAGGATGATGGCGACGGCCAACAGCATTCCCAATCCCTCCTTGCAGTAGATAAACCCGGCTCACGGCGAGAGATACCCGGGCGGGGCCGGGACCAAGCACCCGGGACGCCGCTGGCGGCGCGTGGTTGAAATACTCAGATTCATGGCTGCCCCCTACACGTCCGACCTGGCTGCGGCATTGGCGCAGGACATCCTGCGCCGCTTTGAGCGCTACGTGCGCATCGACACCCAGGCGGCGCGGGAGCGCACGGGGTGCCCCAGCACCGAGGGGCAGCGTGAGCTGGGCGCCGTGCTGGTCGCCGACCTGCAGGAGGCCGGGCTGCGCGACGCACAGCTCGACGCCAACGGCTACGTGACGGCCACGCTGCCGGCCACCGACGGTGGCGACGCCGGCGCCGCGATCGGGCTGATCGCGCACATGGACACCAGCCCGGACGCGCCCGGGGCGGGCGTGGAGCCGATCGTGCACCGTGACTACGACGGTGGCGTGATTGAGCTTCCCCGGGCCCAGACGCGCCTGGATCCGGCGGCGATGCCGGAGCTCGCCGCCAAGCGCGGCCACGACATCGTGACCGCCGCCGGCGACACGCTGCTCGGTGCCGACGACAAGGCCGGCGTGGCCGAGATCGTCGCCGCGGTCGCCCACCTGGCCGCTCATCCGGAGCTTCCCCGGCCGCCGCTGCGCATCGCATTCACGCCGGATGAGGAGATCGGCGAGGGGGCGACGCTGTTTGACATCGATCGCTTCGGCGCCGTCTGCGCCTACACGCTCGACGGATCGGAGCTCGGCGAGTTTCAGGACGAAACGTTCTCCGCCTTCGAGGTCATCGTCACGATCCGCGGCGTCGACGTCCATCCGGGTCACGCCACCGGCAAGCTGGTGAGCGCGCTTCGCCTCGCCGCTCGCATCGTCGCCGAGCTGCCCTCCGATCATCTCACGCCGGACACGACGTCCGGCCGCGAGGGGTTCATCCATCCCTACGCGCTGACGGGCACGGCCGCCGAGGCCGAGATCCGGGCCATCGTCCGCGACTTCGACGAGGAGCGCCTGGCCGAGCACGTGGCCCTGCTGGAGCGCACCGCGCATGAGGTCGTCGACAGCGCGCCGGGCGCCGAGCTCGGCATTGACGTGCGCCGTCAGTACCGCAACATGAGGACCTATCTCGACCCGGTGCCGCACGTCACCGCGGCGGTCGAGGCCGCCATCGCCGCCGAGGGGCTGACGCCGGTCCGCATCCCCATCCGTGGCGGAACCGACGGCTCGCGGCTGAGCGAGATGGGGCTGCCGACCCCCAACATCTTCACCGGCGGTCATGAGTTTCATTCCGTGCGCGAGTGGGCGTCGCTTCACGACATGGCCGCGGCCGCGGCGACGATCGTGCGCCTCGCCGAGGTGTGGACGCGACCGCAGTGGGCGGCGCACAGGCAATAGGCTGTCGCGTCATGAGTCCCACCGGAGCCCAGTCACTGGCCTCACTTGACGGCGAGATCATGCTCGCGGCCGACGCGATGATTCCGGCGACCGACGACGGGCTGATCCGCGGCGACGGCGTCTTTGAGGTCATCCGCGTCTACGACGGACGGCCGTATGCGTTTGATGAGCACCTCGCGCGCATGGAGCGCTCCGCCCGCAACCTGCGCCTGCCGCTTGACCTGGAGGCTGTCCGTGCTGACGCCAATCGTCTTCTCGCCGCGGCCGGGACGGGACCGGACCATGAATGCCTGCGCATCGTGGTCACCCGCGGCGGGCGGCGGCTGCTGCTGACCGAGCCGCTCGTCGTGCTGCCGGAGCAGGCGCGGCTCATGACCGTCACCTACTCGCCGACGCGCATCCTCGACGGCGTCAAGTCACTGTCCTATGCCGCCAACATGCTCGCCAGCCGCCTCGCCCGTGAACAGGGCTTCGACGAGGCGCTGCTCGTCACCCCCCACGGTCGGGTGCTGGAGGCGCCGACCAGCTCGGTGTTCTGGGTCAAGGACGGCGAGCTGCTCACGCCGCCGCTCGATGACCACATCCTCGCCTCGATCACGCGCCGGCTCGTCATCGACGTCACCGGCGCGCAGGAGCGCGCGTGCCCGCTTCAGGAGCTCTACGCCGCCGACGAGGTCTTCCTGGCCTCGACCGTGCGCGAGGTGGAGCCGGTCGTCGCCGTCGACGATCACACCTTCTCGGCGCCCGGACCGGTCAGCGAGCGCACGCGCGCAGCCGTGAGCGAACGCATCCGGGCACAGATGGGCGCCTGATCGCACCCGCTGCCCGGGAGAGCTGACGACTCGTGAAGGTCCTCACCGTGATCGGCAACCGTCCGCAGTTCATCAAGGCGGCTGCGGTCTCTCCGCATCTGCGCCGGGAGCACGAGGAGATCCTCGTCCACACCGGGCAGCATTTCGACGACCGACTGTCGGCGGTGTTCTTTGCCGAGCTGGGACTGCCGGCTCCGGATCGGCAGCTGGGGATCGCGCTCGGCTCCGCCAGCTCCCAGACGTCGCGCATGCTCGCCGCGCTTGAGCCGGTGCTGGACGGGGCGGCGCCGGATGCCATCCTCGTCTACGGCGATACCAACTCCACGCTCGCCGGTGCTCTCGCCGGTGCTCAGGCGGGCGTGCCCGTCGCTCACGTCGAGGCCGGCATGCGCTCGTTTGACCGGACGATGCCGGAGGAGCTCAACCGGGTGCTCGCCGATCACGCCAGCGCGCTCCTGCTCTGCTCCACCGAGGTGGCGATGACGAATCTGCGCCGGGAGTCGGTCGCCGGCCGCACGCACCTGGTCGGCGACGTCATGGTTGACGTTGCGCGGGCGGTGCAGCCCCGGGCCCGCGAGCGGCTCGACCTGCTCGCCGCCCGCGGTCTGACGCCCGGGGAATACGTGCTCGCCACCGCGCACCGCGCCGGCAACGTCGATGACCCCCAACGCCTGCGGACCCTCGTGCACCTGCTCTGCGGCGTCCCGCTGCCGGTGCTGTTGCCCCTGCATCCCCGCACCGAGCAGCGGCTGCGCACCGCCGGCCTGTTGGGGCGCCTGCAGGAGGCACCCGGTGTGCATCTGACCGAGCCGCTCGGTTACGTGGAGCTCACCGCGCTGCTGTGCAACGCCCGCGCCGTTCTCACCGACTCCGGCGGTCTGCAGAAGGAGGCGTTTCTCGCCCGCGTCCCGTGCATCACCATGCGCGCCAACACGGAGTGGACCGAGACGGTGGACCTCGGCTGGAACACGCTCGTCGACCTTGACCTCGCGGCCGCCCGGATCGCGCTGGCGCGCGATCCGCCGGTCACCGCGCCGGGCGACGACGAGGTTTACGGTGACGGGCGCGCGGGCGAGCGGGTCGTGTCGGCGCTTACACTCCTGCGCCAGTGAGAGCGAGGCGACGATGAGCCCGGCATCGGACACACCGCTGCGCGTCGGCGTGGTGGGGCTCGGCTACTGGGGGCCGAACCTGGCGCGCAACTTCGCGGCCCTCCCCGGCTGTGAGCTCGCCTACCTGTGCGATGCCGAGGACGCGACTCGCGATCGCGTGGCCCGGCTCTATCCGGGTGCTCGCAGCACGCCGGACATCAGCGAGCTGCTCGACGACCCGGGGCTCGATGCCGTGGTGCTCGCCACCCCGGTGCCCACTCATGCGCAGCTCGCCGTCCGGGTGCTCGGCGCCGGCAAGCACTGCTTTGTCGAGAAGCCGCTCGCGCAGTCGGTCGCCGATGCCGAGCGTGCCGTGGCGGCGGCGAGTGCGGCCAACCGCGTGCTCATGGTCGGCCACCTGCTCGAGTACCACCCGGGCGTCCGCACGCTCAAGGAGCTCACCGAGTCCGGCGAGCTGGGCGACATCTACTACATCTACGGCAACCGGCTCAATCTCGGAAAGCTGCGCGCCGACGAGAACGCGTTGTGGAGCCTGGGCGCCCACGACGTCTCGGTCGTCCTCTACCTCGCCGACGAGGAGCCGGAAGAGGTCGTCGCGCACGGGGAGTCCTATGTGCGCTCCGGCGTTGAGGATGTCGTCTTCTGCTTTCTGCGCTTCCCGTCGGGCCTGACCGCGCACCTGCACCTGTCGTGGCTGGATCCCCACAAGGAGCGCCGCTTCACGGTCGTCGGCTCGCGCCGGATGGCGACGTTCGATGACATGGAGCTCGAGCGCAAGCTCACCGTCTACGACAAGGGCTTTGACGAGGACTCGCGGACCTACGGCGAGTACATCACCCGCAGCGGGGGCTCCTTCTCCCCCCGGGTGGCGAACGTCGAGCCCCTGCGGGCCGAGTGCGAGCACTTCGTCGAGTCGATCCGGACCGGTCGGCCGCCGCGCTCGGACGGCACGAGCGGACTGCGCGTCGTCCGCGTGCTGGAGGCGCTGCAGCGGTCGCTTGACGGGCGACCGGTGCCCGCCGGTGGACTCGCGGGCGGACCCGCGGCGGCCCGGACCACCGATGCCTGAGCCCCCGCGCCTGCGCGAGGACGGCGCGCTGGTCTCGGCGGACGCGCGCCTGGGTGACGGGGTCGTGCTCGAGCCGACCGCCGTCGTGTACGGCGGGGTCAGCGTTGGTGACGGCAGCACCGTCTCCGCCGGCGCGGTCGTTCATCCCGGCACCACCGTCGGCGAGCGCTGCCTGATCGAGAGCGGCGCCGTTCTGGGCAAGCGCCCCCGGCTGCGCCCCGGTTCAAGCGCCGCCGGCGATGTCGCCGACCTCGTCGTCGGCGACGCCGTGACGATCTGCTGCGGCGCCGTCGTCTACGCGGGAGCGCGCATCGACGCCGGGGCGATCATCGGCGACCAGGCCCAGGTGCGTGAGCGCTCCGTCGTCGGCGCCGGGTCGGTCGTCGGCCGCGGCTCGACAGTCGACTTCGCCGCGCGCGTCGGCCAGCGAGTCTCGATCCAGACGCTCGTCTACGTGACCGCCGAGACCCTCGTCGAGGATGACGTCTTCATCGGCCCGGGCGTGGTGATGACCAACGATGACACGATGGGGCGCCATCCCTCAGGCGAGCGCCTGCTCGGCCCGGTGCTGCGGCGCGGCTGCCGGGTCGGTGGTGGCGCCGTGCTCACTCCGGGCGTCGTCATCGGCGAGGAGGCGTTTGTTGCCGCCGGCGCCGTCGTCACCCGGGACGTCAGCGCGCGCGACGTCGTGCTCGGCGTACCGGGACGCGCGGTGCGCCGGGTCGGCGAGGAGGACCTGCTCGAGCGCTGGCGCTGAGCCGTCCCGGCCGGACGGGCGGCGCCGTCAGCCCGCGCTGACGGCGCCCTCAGGAGGGCCCGCCAGGGTCATCGAACCTCCGGCGTCGGTCCAGATCACCTGCTCGCGGCCGGGGCCGACGCCGATCAGGCCAATCGGCACGCCAACGAAGTCGCCGATGAAGCGCAGATAGTCGCGCGCGGCCTCCGGCAGGTCCTGCTCGGTGCGGCACTCGCTGATGTCCTCGCTGAAGCCGGGCAGCTCGATGTAGTCGCCGGCGGCGTGGTGCAGCACGGTCTGGTGATAGGGGAAGTCGTCGAACTCGGCGCCGTCAGGGCCGCGGTAGCGCACGCACACCCGGATCGGATCCATGCCGGAGAGCACGTCGAGCTTGGTGACGGCAAGCGCGGTCAGGGAGTTGAGGCGGGCGGCGTAGCGCAGGGCCACGAGGTCGATCCAGCCGACGCGCCGGGGGCGGCCGGTGGTGGTGCCGTACTCGCCGCCGCGCTCACGCAGCTCGTCGGCGAGCGGGCCGTCAAGCTCGGTGGGGAATGGCCCGGCGCCGACCCGGGTGCCGTACGCCTTGGTCACGCCCCACACCTCATCGATGTCCTTGGGCCCCACGCCGGCGCCGATGCAGGCCGCGCCCGCCACCGGGTTCGACGAGGTGACGAACGGATAGGTGCCGTGGTCGATGTCCAGCAGCGCCCCCTGCGCGCCCTCAAACAGCACCGCCTCGCCTCGGTCCAGGCGCTGGAGCACCAGGCGCGAGGTGTCGGCGATGTAGGGCTCCAGCACATGGCCGTAGGTCAGGTACTCCTCGGTCATCGACTGCAGGTCCAGGCGCGGGTCCTTGGCGTAGGGCCGCAGCGA
>DASSZQ010000321.1:0-5212 GCA_035702755.1 Solirubrobacteraceae bacterium
CCGGGGCAGCAACTCCGGGTTGCGCCCCCGCTCGATCGGCCGCGCAAAGTGCTCTGAGAACCGCTGCGGGCTGGGGAACAGCCGGGGGCGGTGAGCGAGAGCAGCGCCCACAGCTCCATCAGGTTGTTCTCCATCGGCGTGACGGTGATCGCCAGCTTGAACGGCGCGTCGAGCTCCCGCGCACACCGATAGGTCTTGGCCCGGTGGTTCTTGACGAATTGCGCCTCGTCGAGCAGCAGCCCGGCCCAGTTCACCGTCCTGTAGGCGTCGGCGTCAAGGCGGAACAGGGTGTAGGTGGTGATGACGATCTCGGCGGTGGCGATGTCCTTGATCGCCCGGCCGGACTTGGCGAGCGTGTCGAGCACGACCTCGACGGAGAGGCCCGGGGCGAACCGCGCCGCCTCGGTCGCCCAGTTCGGCGCCACACTCGTCGGCGCGACGACCAGGAACGGGCCGGTTGTCGCGTCGCGCTCGCGTGCGTGGAGGACCAGGGCCAGGGCCTGCAGCGTCTTGCCCAGCCCCATGTCGTCGGCGAGGATCCCGCCCAGCTCCAGGTCCCACAGGGTGGCCAGCCACGCGAAGCCGTCGCGCTGGTAGGGACGCAGCTCGGCCTGAAGTCCGTGGGGCACGGGGTGACTTGGTAGCGCGTCGAGGTCAAGCAGCGGCGCCACCGCACGTTGCCAGCGCTCGGCCTGCTCGGTGACCACGCCGAGGGCGGCCAGCTCGCCCCACAGATCGGCCTGGTAGCGGCTGATCCGCAGCGAGGTCGCCGGCGACTCAGTGAGGGCCCGCGCCTCCTCGATGAGCGTGCGCAGCGACTGCAGCCGCCGATCGGCGAGCGAGAAGTGGGCGCCGTCGTCAAGCAGCATCCGCGTCTCTCCGCGAGCGAGCGCGGTGAACACGTCGACGAACGGGACATCACGGCCCTCAACCGTGATCGTCACCCCCAGGTCAAACCAGTCGCGCTCGCCGGCGACCTCGGCGGTTGAGACGCCGACGGTGAGCGAGTCGCCGACGTCGCGGTAGTCCGGCGGCGCCCCGGTTGTCTCGATCCGGAATCCCGGATGCTCGGCGAGCCGGGGGAGCGTTTCGGTCGCCAGCGTCAAGCTGTCCAGGCCGGCAAGGGTCGCCGGCGGTCCGGGCGCGGGGCGGCCGGCGTCGTCGAGCAGGCCGATCGCCTGAAGCGCGGGCTCGTCAAGGAGGGTGGCCAGCGTGAGCTCGCGCTCGGCGTCGTGGTCGCGGAAGCCCTCGTCGTCCGGGCCACCGAGCGGCGCCCGGCGGCGGGCATCGCCGATCTCATACTCCCACTCCCAGCCGACGGTGGTCAGGCTCTGCGGGCCGTGCTGGACGCGGAGCACGAGCGCCGGTGGCGAGACCGTCGGCGGGGTGAAGGAGCCGTCTGAGGAGACGACGGGGACAACGTTGCGCAGGCCGGGGGACAGCTCGGCGGCAAAGCGATCGATATCCCCCTCGGCGATCGGAAGCTGCACTCCGTCGCGCAGCATGCGCTCCAGCTCCGGTGGGGTGGACCGGGCAAGGCGGACGAGCCACAGGCGCCATCGGGACGGGTCGCGCGCGGTCTCGACGTCCTCCCGGTCCGCCCAGATCATGCCGTGGGCGCCGATGAACCGCACCAGCGCGGGGTCGTCGGCGGGCATACGGCGCACATGGGTGACGGCCCGCACGACGAAGCCGTCCACGGCCCGGACCACGTCCAGGACGAGCTCCCCGGTGAGGGGCGGCGCGACCTCTCCCAGCGGCGTGTGCGCGTGGATCAGCGGCAGACCCACCCGGTGGGCCTCCTCCAGCAGGTCCCACAGCTGCGGGCTGTTGCAGGCGGACAGGTCGATGCTCCGCTCGCCTCCGTACCCGTAGCCGTAGGAGTAGCTGTGCGACCGGTCGAGCTGGTGGAGGCGGTACAGCTCCCGGACGAGCTCGATGTGGTCCTCCCGGAGCCCGGCGTCGCCCGCCTGCCACTCGACGCGGCCCCAGTCCAGGGATCCGTTCACCCAGCCGCCGCGGGCGCCCGGGCGCATCAGTCGCGCCATAAGGGTGGGCACGATCGGCGCGTAGCGGTTGGCGGTGAGCTTGAGCTCGATCGCGAGGGGGGCGCCGGTCGAACGCGCCGCCCGGGCCGTCACCAGCGGGCGCAGTACCCGTTCCCAGGCGGCCGGTGCGGGCGCCACGGACGGCGGGTTGACTGGGGGCGTGGCTGGCGGAGTGGCGGGGGCGGAGCTGGCGGGCGCGGAGCTGGCGGGGGCTTCGGCCCGGGTGCCGGCCGTGATCAGCTCCCTCGCCGCCAGCACAACGGCCACAACGTGCTTGCAGTTGTAGCCCACCGGGCACGAGCAATCGCCGTCGGCAAACTCCAGGCGGCCGCCGTAATCGTCGAAGTGTGCGGTCGTTCCGTACATCGCGCCGTTGCCGATCACCTCCGCCGAGAGCGACAGGTCTTGCTCGTCCCATTGGAGGCCGAGGACGCGGTGGGTCCGGGCATATGTCGCGCCGCGCTGGAGTGCCGTGGCCGAGAACCGACCCCTCAGGTCTGAGACCTCCAGATCACGTAGCTCGGCGACGGTGCCCGGCACGGTTGGGAGCGTAGGTCGCTCCGCGGACGTAAGCCCGGGTCTCGCGGACGGTCAGGGCGTGGGGAGCAGTGCGAAGTCCTCGGCGCTCGCGAGGGCTCTGAGCGGGCGGTTGAAGACCGCCATCAAGCCGACGCCTGGGTCTGCGTCCCGGGCGAGCAGCGCACTGGCCAGTTGCAGCGCGTCGGCTCCGCGCAGGCGGTGTCGACGCACACACTGCGGCGCGCGCGACGACCTGTTCGGCCACCAGCAGCATCACAAAGCGACCCCGCCGCAGGTCGGTCACGAACGCCCGGTCAAGCACCGATGCCTGTGGCTCGGAGAGCTCACCGCGCAGCGTCTTGGCCCCAGATGGGCGGCCAGCACCTCGGTCATCGACAGCGCGCTCATCACCACTCCGCCCCGCCACTGTCTGGCCTCCTCCGCGCCCTCCTCGTCCGCGTAGAGCTTGACGAGCGCCGAGGAATCCCACAGCGCGCTCAGCGCCGCCCCTCGCGGACGAGTTTGGCCAGCGGCGTGTCCCCGCCCGCAGCGGCCCGGGCGCGCGCGAGCTCCTCCTCGGCCGGCGCTTCCACGTCCGGCAGGGCGGAGCGATCGAACACCAGCCCCGCCCGGGCGAGGCGCTTGCGCAGCGCCTGACGCTCATCATCGGCGAGCGCCGGGTCGGTCGCCGCCGCAACCAGGTCCTCGAACGTCTGGTTGATGCTCGTGCCCCGTGCCGCCGCGAGGCGGCGCACCGCCTGTCCCCGTTCGTCGCTCAGTCGGACAGAGAACTGCTCCATGGGAGCACGCTAGCTCTCACCAGAGCAGCGCGGACTCGCGGCCAGCCGGTCGACGACGGCCGCCGCCGTTCCGCCGGATGCGCCACCGGCGACCGGCGGCAAACGGCGTGGACGGCTTTCTCGCGGGCACCTCGTTCATCGCCAGGGGCGCCACAGGCCGCACGGGGGCAGGTCGAGATGGAGGCGGTTGCTTTCGTCGCGGGGCAGTGGAAGACCGGTCACCCTCCCTTCACGGCGCAGTCGATGTTCGCCCCTCAGGCCAGCGGGTTCTGCCAGTTCAGCGCGTCAAACCGGGCGAAGTCCGCGTCGCTGGAGCACAGGACGACACCGTGCTCAATGGCGAGCGCGGCCAGCATCGCGTCCGGCACCAGATTCCCGCGCACGTTATGGGTCTCGATGAGATGACCCAGGATTCGGTGGTACTCCGGACCCGGGTGGGGGATCCAGGCCGCCGGCGCGGACAGCCAATCGTCCACGCGCGCCCAAGCCGTCTCCGGTGACAGTGGGCGTTCGAACGCGCGCGGGTGCGTTGAGATGCGAAGGAAGGCGGACAGGGTCTGCCAGGGCAGACCAACGCGGCTTGGGCCGTTGAGCTGCTCGGTCAGCCAAGCAGTTGCCGCCTCGTGCTGCACCGCGCCCTGATGAACCGCGTACAGAAGCAGGTTGGCATCCAGCAGCATCAGCGGCTGGAGGCGCCGTCCAGCGTCTCCAGCGCCTCCCCCACATTTGAGTAGTCGATCCCGGCGCCCAGGTCATGGGTCTCCTGCCGGAATGGCGGTCGCTCGTGCTGTTGCCTCACCAGACCACTGCGGACCAGCTCGTTGATCGCCTCGCTCATCCCCAGACCGCGTTCTCGCCGCAGCTGCTCGACGGCTGCGGCGACGTCCGCGGCGAGCGTCACGGTGGTCCGCATGATGAAAGGGTACCGCATCATGATGCTCAGTTGACAGCATCGTGATGCTGGTCCGGGATGAGTCCGCGCCTGGTTCCTCAGCGGGGGCGGCCCCAGTGGTATCCGTGGTCCGCTCTGGGCACGTCGTCGACATACGCCGGGACGTAGTACAAGAGCTCCTGGTCGGTGTCGGCATTAATCACGGCGCGGTCGCCCAGCGGTCGCTCCAGCCAGACGCGCACCGGGCAGTCGACGTGTGGGCGAGGTCTCGGCCGCCCGCGGCCGTGGTCGTCCCGGCGGTGGACAAGCACGCGGACATCCACCTCGTCGTCGTGCTCGTCCACCATGACCTGGCAGACGCCGCTGTCATCGTCGCCGAGGGGGACCCGGAGCTCAAGCTCGCAGCGATCGCGCTCGCGGAAGCCAAGTGGGTGGCGAACCTCCTGCGGCTCTCCGTCCGGACAGGCGGTCCATGTTGTGTCGCTCATGCCAGCCATTGTGTGCGGCAACCGTCCGGGCGGAGCGGGTCGTTGCACATCCGGTGCCGAGTTGGCACAGGACCGGGATCAGCGTCCGCACAACCGGCACGCCACGATACGGAATGAGGGGCCGCCGAGAGCGGCCCCTCACCGTGTGGCTCGGTTCCCGGCGCGGCGATGCGCCGGGCTGACTGGAGGTCAGCGGCCGAGCTCGATCACCTGCTCAAATGTTCCGCGGTCAAAGAACGGCATCGGCGGCGGTTGCTCGGCCCCGAGCGCGGACTGCGGGAACATCGCCCGCGGCTCGCGCCATGTGGACGGGTTCGTTGAGTGAAAGCGCGTGGTCAGCGCCCTGTAGGTCGCCTGGGCGGCCCGGCGCCAGCCGGCAAGACCCTCCGCCCGCAGCGCGTAGGCCTGGCCGAGACTGACGTCAAAGACATGCTCGTCGTTGGGCTGCCCGCCGCCGATCAGCTG
>DASSZQ010000329.1:0-2210 GCA_035702755.1 Solirubrobacteraceae bacterium
GGGGGCGACACAGCGCCTGCTCCTGACCCGGCTGGAGTGGCTGCCCCCCCGCCGGCTCGCGCACCGCGTCCACGTCACATCGGGCGGCAACCCCTTCTACGCACTGGAGATCGCGTCGGCGCTGCTGCGGCACGGCGGGCATCTCGACGACTCCGGCAAGCTGCCGGTCCCGGAGAGCCTGGATGCGCTCATCGGCGCCGACATCGCCCAACTGCCCGATGGTGCCCGCCGCGCCCTGCTGGCGACCGCGCTGCTCACCGACCCGCGGTCTGAGCTGGTGCTGCGCGCCACCGGCGAGGAGGGCGGCGCCGCGGTGGAAGATGCCATCCGCGCCGGCATGCTGGTCCGCGAGGGAAGCCGGCTGCGCCTGGCCCATCCGTTGTACGGGTCGGTGGCCGAGGCCCGGGCTCCGCTGCAGGAGCGCAGAGAGGCGCACCTGCGGCTGGCCGGCCTCGTATCTGGCGCGGAGGAGCGCGCCCGGCACCTGGCGCTCGGCAGCGTCGCCCCGGAGGCGCGTGTCGCTGCCGAGCTCGAGGCGGCGGCGCTGGCCGCGACCGCCCGGGGTGCCGCCAGCGTGGCCGCCGAGCTGGCGACCGCCGCATGGCGCTTCACCGATCCGTCGGACCGCGCCACGCGCACCCGGCGGTTGCTCGACGCCGCCGAGCGCCACTCCCGTGCCGGCAGCATCGGCCAGCCTGAGGAGATGCTACGGGAGGACCTCCCGGACCTGCCGCCGGGCCCTGAGCGCGCTCGGGCTCTTGTCCTGCTGGCGATGCGCCATCAGCCGCCGGAGGTGCTCACGCTCCTCGACGAGGCGCTCGTGTGCGCCGACCGTCCCACCCGGGCGGCGATCCTCGCCGAGAAGGCTTTCCTCTCAGCCGCCGGGCAGGTCGATCACATCGAGCAGGCGCACGCCTGGGCGGTCGAGGCCGTCGAGCTTGCCGAGGACGAGAACCGGGAGCTGCAGGCGGTGTGCGCCACCACCCTGGGCTGGATGGAGATGATGCGGGGGCGGCCCATCGCCGGGGTCACGCTTTCCTTGCCCGACCCACCCGTGGCGGTGTACGACCACCCGGACCGCCTGCACGCCGTGCGCGCCATCTGGCGGGGAGAGACCGAGCGCGCCGGTGAGCTCCTGCACGCCCTCCTCGCCGAGGCCGAGCGCCGGGAGGAGGAGATTTCACGGGTGGTCATGACCGGCCATCTCATCGAGCTGGCGCTGCGCATCGGGGACTTCCGCCGGGCCGCCGAGCTCGTTGACGCGATGCGCCTGTGGGCACTGCCGCTGCGTGACACCCCGGCCGCCGAACGGCGCTTCCGCGCGTTCCTGGCCGCCGCGGCCGGCGACCGGGAGACACTGCAGGGCGAGCTCGACGCGCTGACGGCGCTGGGGGCACAGGCGCCGCGGTGGCAGGTCATCGAGGCTCGCCGCGCCTGCGGCTTTGCCGATCTGCTCGCCGGCGAGGCGGGTGCGGCGGCGGCAACGCTCACCGCGGTCGCCGAGACGGTCGCGGAGTCGGGCATCGGCGACCCCGGCGCCTTTCCGGTCGCTGTCGATCTCATCGAGGCCCGGATCGCCGCCGGTGACCCAGCGGTCGCCGGCGCGCTGCTGGCCGAGCTGGAGGACTGCTGCCGCGCACAGGACCACCCGTGGGGTCTGGCCGGCGTGGCGCGGGGGCGCGGACTGCTGCTGGCGGCCACCGGGGATGACGCGGGCGCTGAGACTGCGCTTGAGCAGGCGATGGTCCGCTATGACCAGCTGGGGCTTGCGCTCGACGCGGCTCGGACGCAGCTTGATCTCGGCGCGCTGCTGCGACGCCGTCGGCGCCGGGCCGAGGCCCGGCGGCTGCTGGAGGCGGCGGCGACTGCCGGCGAGCGGTTGGGGTGCCGTCCTCTCACCCACCGGTCGCAGGAGGAGCTGAGCCGGCTCGGCGGCCGGCGGGCCGCGGGCGGATTGACCGCCACCGAGGCGCGCGTCGCGGCGCTGGTCGCGGACGGCATGAGCAACGCGGAAATCGCCGGAGTGCTGGTTGTGACCACCCGGTCGGTGGAGGCGCACCTGACGCGGATCTACGCCAAGCTCGGCATCCGCTCCCGCACCCAGCTCGCCCGGCGGATGCTGACCTCCCCGGGGGAGCGCCGGTGACCGGCCCCCCGGTGCTCACGATGGGCGCGGTGCTGCCCATCTGCGGGCAGACCGCAGCCGCGTC
>DASSZQ010000233.1:0-38348 GCA_035702755.1 Solirubrobacteraceae bacterium
CGGCGCCCCTGGCCCCCTTCATCGCCGCCGTAAACGCGACTGGCATCCGCTGCCGCCATGGGGGGCGGCACGCGGAGGCTGGGGTCAGGAACCCCGGGTCAGGCCCGGGTGAACCTCCGCCCAGCGACCGGTGACTGCTCCTCGTCGAGCCGCCCCGCCGCCGGCGGCGCGACCTTGAGCGGCTCCCCGTCCTGCTCGGCGCGGGCCGCCTCGGCCTCCATCGCCGCCAGCTTCTCCGGGGTCATCGCCGTGGCGTCCTCGTTCTCGGCCAGCCACGCGCGCGCCTCGGCCGCCGAGGCCTCGTCGCGGACGACCTGCCTGCCCGCCGCGTAGTACTTGTCGATCTCCTCAAACAGGGCGTCGACGAGGTTCTCGGTGGTGAACTTCTTGATCGGCTCGCCCTTGGCGTAGACGATCCCGGCATCCTTGGCGCCGGTGATGCCGAAATCGGCGTGGCGCGCCTCGCCGATGCCGTTGACGGCGCAGCCGAGCACCGACACCTCGATCGGATCGTCGTAGGCGGCCAGGCGGCGCTCGATCTCGGATACGACGGTGTCCATGTCGAACTGCAGGCGCCCGCAGGTCGGACAGGCGATCAGCACCGGGCCGCGCTCGCGCAGCTTCAGGGCCTTCAGGATCTCCCAGGCGACCTTGACCTCCTCCTCGGCATGGAAGGTGGAGAGCGAGATCCGGATCGTGTCGCCGATCCCGTCGGCGAGCAGCGTCCCCAGGCCGACCGCCGACTTCAGCGAGCCGGACCACTTCGTTCCCGCCTCGGTCACGCCCAGGTGCAGCGGGTACGGGATCTTCTGTGACAGCAGGCGGTTGGCGGCGATCGTGTTCGGCACCGAGGTCGACTTCATCGAGACCTTGAAATTGTCGAAGTCCAGCCGCTCCATCAGCTCGACGGTCTCCACGGCGGCGGTGACGAGCGCCTGGACCGGGTCGTCGTACTCAAGCTGGCGCAGGTGCTTGGGCAGCGAGCCGGAGTTGACGCCGACCCGCAGCGGGGTGCCCAGCTCCTTGGCGCGGGCGATGACCTCGGCCACCTTCTCCGGGCCGCCGATGTTGCCGGGGTTCAGGCGCACGCAGTGGGCGCCGGCGTCAAGGGCCTTGAGCGCCAGCGTGTGGTTGAAGTGGATGTCGGCGATCACCGGGATCGGCGACTCGCGCACGATCGTCTTCAGCGCCTCGGCGTCCTGCTCCCGGGGTACGGCGACGCGGACGATGTCGGCCCCGGCCTCGGCGACGCGCCGGATCTGGCTCATCGTTGCCGACAGGTCGGCCGTCTCCGTCTTGGTCATGGTCTGGACGGCGACGGGCGCTCCGCCGCCGATCGGCACGGTGCCGACGTGGATCTGGCGCTGAGAGGGCATGGATTCAGTGTAGGAACCCGCTCCGCGTCAGCCGGCCTCGGCCCCGCCTCAGCCGGCGGGATCGTCAGGCGGCGAACCGGACGGCCGCCCGCCCCGCCGGGCGAGCGCCAGGCCGGCGAAGCCGAGAGCGGCAACGACGAGCAGCGCGAGGATGACGATCACCGGAGTCGGAAGGAAGGAGCCGCCGCCACTCCCCCCGGACGTGCCGCCGCTGCGGCGATGGGTGGCATTGATGATCGCGGTCTGGATCACATCGACGCAGCTGGTGTACTGCTTGGTGTCAGCGGGCATGATCGCCAGCGCATGACGCAGTTGCGCCACCGTATACGCCTGGCTGAGGCGCCCGCTGGGGCACTCCTGAAGGATCGGATTGGCGCCGGCCGAGGCGGCGAGCGCGGAGCTCGCACCCATGGCGCCGCCGCTGAGAAGCGCGCTGGCGCACGCCAGCAGGGTCAGCGCCTTCATCCGGCCTGTCATGGCCGGAAGCTTATGGCCAGCCGCGATTCGGTATCCGCCCCAGCGCCTTGTCGCAGCCCCACCCCTCCGAGGCATGAGCGACGGATTCACCGCGCGTCGTCGTTATTGTCATCCGCTTGCCCAGGTCAGTGACAATTCTCCCCCGCTCGTGGCGGACGCGCGCCGGAGCCGGCGCGGCGGCCGTCCTCACGGCCTTCCTGATCGCCGCCTGCGGCGGCAGCAGCGGCTCATCGGCGTCGCTCCCGCCCCTTCACCCGGGGATCGTCGGACCGGAATCGATGGTCACGGAGGCCTCCGGGCTCATCAACAACCCGACGGGGGACATCGCCCAACTCAAGGCGCTCGGCGTCGACCGGGTTCACATCCCGCTGCAGTGGTCCCACGTCGCCCCGGACGTGACCTCGACCCACAAGCCGGCCGTCGACCTCGCCAACCCGGCCTCCTACCCGGCGTCCGGCTGGGCGCCGTACGACACGGTCGTCAAGGACCTGAAGGCGGCCCACATCGGGATTGACCTGGCCGTCACCTGGGCGCCGCCCCGCTGGGCCGAGGGCAAGGGCGCTCCTCACCCGGCCACTCAGACCGAGTGGGAGCCCAGCGCCGCCGACTACGGGGACTTTGTGCGGGCGGTGGCCACGCGCTACAGCGGTCACTACACGCCGCCCGGCGCCTCCACCCCCCTGCCGCGCGTCAACTTCTGGTCGATCTGGAACGAGCCGGACCTGGGCGCCAACCTGGCCCCGGAGGTCAACAAGGCCGGCCTCATGGTGGCGCCCCGCTACTACCGCGCCTTTGCCGACGCGGCCTGGACTGCGTTTCACGCCACCGGCCACGGCCGCGACACGATCCTGTTCGGCGAGCTGGCGCCCGCCGGGATCCACAGCGGCACGATCGGCTACTTCAACTCGATGCCGCCGCTGCAGTTCCTCCGCGCCCTGTACTGCGTCGACAAGAACTACAAGCCGCTGCAGGGGCAGGCCGCCACCGAGATCGGCTGTCCGGCGACCGCGACGGCGTCGGCGCAGTTCAAGGCGCGCAACCCGGTCCTGTTCCACGCCTCCGGCGTCGCCTACCACCCGTATCCGCAGGGCCTGCCGCCGAACCAGGTGACGCCCAACGAGCCTGACTACGCCGAGCTTGCCGACACGCCCACGTTCGAGAAGGCGCTCGACCGGACCCAGCAGGCGTACGGGTCGACGACGAAGTTCCCGCTGTGGGACACCGAATTCGGCTATCAGACCACCCCGCCGGACCCGGAGTCAGGCACGGTGAGTCAGACCACCGCCGCCAGGTACATGAACTGGGCCGAGTACATCCACTGGCTGGATCCGCGCATCCGCTCCTATGACCAGTACCTGCTCATGGACCCGCCCGCCGGCAACTTCGCCACCGGGCTGATGAGCCCCTCCGGCGCTCCGAAGCCGGGCTACTACGCCTTCCGGATGCCGCTGTACCTGCCGGTCACCTCCACCCAGAAGGGCCATCCGCTCGTCGTCTGGGGGTGCGTGCGCCCGGCCCCGGCCGCGGCCAAGGCGGCGCATAAGCGGCAGGTCGTCGACATCCAGTACAGCTCCGGGTCAGCCGGCGCCTTCCGCACCGTCCAGACGGTGCCGCTCACCAATATCCACGGCTACTTCGAGGTCCGCCACACCTTCCCCGGCAGCGGCACGGTCCGGCTGGCGTGGACGCCGCCGCACGGGCCGCAGATGTTCAGCCGCACGGTGGCGATCACGCTTCGGTAGGCTGGCCGCGGGGGTCGTCGAAACGGCCCGGGGACAGCTGGGCGGTGGCACCCGGCCGGGGGGCCAAGGCGTTCGCGCCGCAACTCTCAACCTACCGAGGCTGTTATCGACACCATGCCGAAACTCTCCCTCTCAACACGCGCGCTGCGCCAGGCGACGGCGGTTGCGCTCGGCGCATCGGCGGTCCTGGGCGGGGTCGCCGCCCTTCCGGCCACCGCGCTGGCCAAGCACAACCAGATCTCGATGATCGAGGACTTCAACGACATCTACGATCCGGCCGGGACGCTGGCCCAGTTCCGCGCCCTGGGCGCGAACACCGTCCGGGTGCTGGTGGAGTGGAACACGGTGGCGCCGGATCCGAACGCCACCAAGAAACCCAGCTTCAACGCCACCGACTCCGGCGCGTATCCAGCCGCCGGCTGGGCTCCCTACGACCAGATCGTCCGCACCGCGCAGCAGGACGGACTGACGGTGGACTTCACCGTCACCGGCGGCGCGCCGCGCTGGGCCGAGGCGTCGGCCGCTCCCCGCGCCAACGGCGTCAACCCGCAGTCGGTCAGCTGGCGCCCCAACGCGTTTGACTACGGGCAGTTCGTCCAGGCTCTGGGACAGCGCTACAGCGGCCATTTCACCCCCTCCGGGCAGTCCTCGCCGCTGCCGCGGGTCCACTTCTGGGCGATCTACAACGAACCCAACTTCGGCCAGGATCTCGGCCCCCAGGCGGTCAACGGCTCTCGCACCCCAACCGCGCCCACGATGTACCGCAACCTCGTCCGGGCCGGCTGGAACGGCCTGCACCGCTCCGGGCACGGCCGCGACACCATCCTCATCGGCGAGCTCGCCGCCGAGGGGTCGTGGCCCCACAAGCCCTGGCGCGCCGCGCCGCAGGGCCTGCCCGGCAACTACGGGCAGACGCGGCCGCTGCTGTTCATCCGTGACCTGTACTGCGTCAACGCCGCCTTCCAGCCGCTGCGCGGATACGCCGCCCGGTCAATCGGCTGCCCCACCAACGTGCGCGGCACCCGCCTCTTCCGCAGGCAGAACCCGGCGCTGTTCTCCGCCAGCGGGTTCGCCGACCACCCGTACGACGGGGCCGCCTCACCGACCTCGCGAGCGGGGCTGAAGCCGGATTACGCCACGTTCCCGGTGATCGGCACCCTGGCGGCGACGCTCGACCACGTCAACCACGTCTACGGCTCGCGCACGCGGTTTGCCATCTACAACACCGAGTACGGCGAGATCACCAACCCGCCGCGCAAGGGCAAGGGCTACCCGTCGCCGGCACGGGCGGCCGTGTTCATGAACCAGGCCGAGTACATCAGCTGGAAGTCCGGCCGACTGGCCAGCTACATGCAGTACCTGCTGGAGGATCCACCGGCGAACACCGGCGCCTACACCGGCTTTGCCAGCGGCCTGGAGTTCAGCAACGGCAAGCCCAAGGCGACGTATGCCGCCTACCAGATGCCCGTCTGGATGCCGCACACGTCGTTCTCGCACAACGCCAACCAGGAGATCTGGGGCAGCGCGCGCCCGGCGCCGTTCATGAAGCGCGACGGCCACGGCAACCAGTTCCTCGCCATCCAGATCAACGGCCGCACAATCCGGCGCCAGCGGGTCAACGACGGGTACTTCGACACCCACATGAAGTTCCCACGAGGGCACTACACGGTCCGTCTGGCCTACACGTTCCCCACATCGGACTCGTTCCTGTCGGTGAGCGAGCTCGGCAAGACCATCTACAGCCGGTCGTTCCGCATCAACGTGCATTAGACCGGTCCGCGGGGGATACTGAAGGCGATGCCGCCGGCCTCGTCTCAGCTGATCTCCCGCCTGCAGCAGGCCTGCGGTCGCGAGTTTGTGCTGACCCACCAGCACGAGCTCGCGACCTATCGCTCCGACGGCCTCCTGCACTACCGCCAGGTCCCCGTCGCCGCCGTCCTTCCCGGCACCGCCGAGCAGGTCCGCGAGGTCGTCGCCGCCTGCCATGAGGCCCAGGTGCCGTGGGTGGCCCGCGGCTCCGGAACCGGGCTGTCCGGGGGCGCGCTCCCGGTCGCCGAGGGAGTGCTCATCGTCCTCTCCCGGCTGCGCCGGATCCTTGAGGTCGACCTTGACAACTCCCGCGTCGTCGTCGAACCGGGGGTGACCAACATCGCCGTCTCCCGGGCCGTCTCCCCCACCCACTTCTACCCGCCGGATCCGTCCAGTCAGATCGTCTGTTCGATCGGCGGCAATGTGGCTGAGAACTCCGGTGGCGCCCACTGCTTCAAGTACGGGTTCACCACCAATTACGTGGTCGGCCTCGAGGTTGTGCTCAGCGACGGCACGGTCGCGACCTTGGACCGGGATGCCCCCGGCTATGACCTGCTCGGCGCGTTTGTGGGCTCGGAGGGCACCCTGGGGGTCGCCACCCGGATCACCCTGCGGGTCATCCCCGCCCCGGAGAGCGTGCGCACCCTGCTGGCGTTCTTCCCAGACACCGGAGCCGCCGGCGATGCCGTCACCGCCATCGTCGACGCCGGCATCGTCCCCGGCGCCATCGAGATGATGGACGCGCTGTCGATTGAGGCCGCCGAGCAGGCGACCGGCGCCGGATACCGCCTTGACGCCGGAGCGGCGCTGATCGTCGAGCTCGACGGACCGCGGGAGGAGTGCCTGGTCGGTCTCGAGCGCCTGACCCGGCTGTGCGCCGACGCCGGCTCGCTTGACGTCCGCATCGCCCAGAGCGATGCCGAGCGCGAGCTCATCTGGCGCACCCGGAAGGCGGCGTTCGCCGCCATGGGACGGATCGCGCCGGCCTACTACGTTCAGGACGGGGTCATCCCCCGGACCCGCCTGGCCGAGGTCCTGCGCGAGATCGACGTGCTCGCCGCCGACTACCGGCTGCGCGTGGCCAATGTCTTTCACGCCGGGGATGGCAACCTGCACCCGCTCGTCTGCTACGACGCGGCCGCCGAGGGCGAGGCGGCACGGGCCGAGGAGCTCGCCGGCAAGATCATCAAGGCGTGCGTGGACGCGGGAGGTTCCATCACGGGCGAGCACGGCGTCGGCGTCGACAAGAAGGGCTACATGCCGTCGATGTTCGGTGAGGCCGATCTCGACGCCTTCCAGCGCCTGCGCTGCGCCTTTGATCCCACCGGCGGCGCCAACCCGGGCAAGGTGATGCCGACGCCGCGGCTGTGTGGCGAGGTTCCCGGCCCCTACCGTCAGCATCCGCTGGAGCGCGCCGGCGTCGCGGAGCGCCTCTGACGCCGTGTCCACCGCCACCATCCATCGACCGCAGACGTTTGCGGAGGCCGCCCACGCCCTGGCGGTCGCAACCGCCGCCGGCCAGAGGGTGCGGATCGCCGGGGCCGGGACCAAGCTCGGCTGGGGAAGCCCGGGTGACGAGCCTGACTGTGAGCTGCGCACCGGCGGGCTTGACCGCATCGTCGAACACAACGCCGGCGATATGACGGCGACACTCCAGGCGGGGGTCCCGCTCTCCCTCGCGCAGCGGACGTTCGCCGCTGCCGGGCAGATGCTCGCCCTCGATCCCCCCCTCATGCTCGACGGGGCCGGCGAGCCGACGATCGGCGGCGTTGTCGCCACCGGCGACTCCGGTCCCCTCCGCCACCGCTACGGCGCGCCCCGGGATCTTGTCGTCGGCATCACCGTCGCTCTCAGCGACGGGACGATCGCCCGCGCCGGCGGGAAGGTCATCAAGAACGTCGCCGGCTATGACCTGGCCAAGCTGTTTGCGGGATCGTTTGGAACGCTGGGCCTCATCCTGTCGGTCAACGTCCGCCTGCACCCCCTGCACGAGTCGAGCGTCACCGCCCTCGCCGCCGCCCGGGATCCCGCCGGACTGACCCGCGCCGCCGTGCAGCTGGCGGCCGCGCCCCTGGAGTTTGAGGCGCTCGACGTCGCCTGGCGGGCCGGGCGAGGTGGCCTGCTGGCCCGGTGCGCCGGACCTGAGGCGGCGCGGCGCGCCCGCCGGGCGGCACGGCTGATGGCCGAGGCGGGCCTGACCGACGTCGATGTCGCCGACCCGGACGGGCAGCTGTGGGAGCGCCAGCGGGCCGGGCAGCGCTCGCTGGAGCGGGCGATCGTCCGGATCGCCGCGGCCCCCACCGGCCTGGGCGAGGTGATCGCCGCCACGGAGGCGGCCGGCGCCACCCTGGTGGGGCGGGCGGCGCTGGGGTGCAGCTACGTCGAGGTCGATCCCGCGGAGGTGGCAAACCTGCGTCGCCGTCTTCCCCCAGGGTCGATGGCCATCGTGCTCGACGCACCCGCCGCGCTGCGGGCGGGAATCGATGTGTGGGGCACCGAGAGCGAGCGCGACGCCGCGGCGCTTGACCTCATGCGCCGCATCAAGGCCCGCTTTGACCCGGCCGGCACCTGCAACCCGGGACGATTTGTGGCGGGCATCTGATGGGTGCCTTTGATCCGCACCGACCCCCGGAGCAGGCCGTCATCGACGACTGCGTGCACTGCGGGTTCTGCCTGGAGACGTGTCCCACCTATGTGCTGTGGGGCGCCGAGGCCGATTCTCCCCGGGGGCGGATCGTCCTCGTCAACGACGGGCTCAATGCCGTGGAATCGCTGTCGGACGAGATGGTGACCCACTTCGACCGCTGCCTGGGATGCATGGCCTGCGTCACCGCCTGCCCCTCCGGCGTGCGCTATGACCGGCTCATCGAGCGCGTGCGCCCCCAGGTGGAGCGCCATCACCGCCGAACGCCCGGCGAACGGGCGATCCGCCGGCTTCTCTACGAGACGCTTCCCCACCCCAAACGCCTGCGGGCGCTGGCCCCCATGCTCACCGCCTCCCGCCGCCTCGGCGTCGAGCGGCGCCTGCCGGAGCGGCTGGCGGCGATCGCCAAGGTCGCCCCCCAGGCGCCGAGTGGGCGGGCGGCCAAGGCCGGCGTGCCGGAGCGCACGCCCGCCGTCGGCGAGCCGCGCGGCCGGGTTGGGCTCCTGCTCGGCTGTGTGCAGCGCATCTTCTATCCCGGCGTTCACCGGGCCACCGTGCACGCCCTCGCCGCCGAGGGTTTTGAGGTCCTGGCGCCGGCGGAGCCGGACTGCTGCGGCGCGCTTGAGTTCCACGGCGGCGAGGAGCCGGCTGCGGTGAGACGCGCGCTGGAGACGATCCGCGCGTTCGCCGACGTCGACCACATCGTCGTCAACGCCGCCGGGTGCGGTTCGGCGATGAAGGAGTACGGCGAGTTGCTCGGTACGCCGGAGGCACGCGACTTCTCCGCCCGGGTGCGCGACGTCTCAGAGCTGCTGGCGTCGGTGCCGCCGCGCGCCCCGCGCGGGCCGGTGCCGCTGCGGGTTGCCTACCACGACGCCTGCCACCTGGCCCATGCCCAGGGGGTGCGGAGCGCCCCCCGGGAGCTGCTGCGGGCGATCCCCGGCCTGGAGCTTGTCGAGGTCGGCGCCGAGCGCGACGTCTGCTGCGGGTCGGCCGGCATCTACAACCTCGTACAGCCGGAGGCGGCCGCCGCCCTGGGCGCCCGCAAGGCCCGCCATCTCATCGACACCGGCGCGCAGGCGATCGCCGCCGGCAACCCCGGCTGCGCCGCCCAGCTCGATCTTCACCTGCGCCAGCTCGGCACGCCGCTCCCGATCCACCACCCGGTGGAGCTCATCTCCCGATCGATCGCCGCCGCCCGGGCGGGCGGGCGTTAGCCCGCGTACATCGCGTCGATCTCGGCGGCGTACTTCTCGGCGATCGGCCGGCGCTTGAGCTTGATCGTCGGCGTCAGCTCGTCGCCCCCGGGCTGCCAGTCGCCGGTCAGGATCCGGAACTTCTTGATCTGCTCGACGCGGGCCAGCCGGGCGTTGGCCGCGTCGATCCCCGCCTGGACGGCGGCCACCATCGCCGGCTCGGCGGCGAGCTCGTCGAAGCTACGGTCGCCGAGGCCGTTCTGGGCCGCCCACTGCGGCGCGAAGTCGGCATCGAGGACGATCAGCGCCGTGTTGTACGGGCGCCGGTCGCCGATGCACACCGCCTGGCCGATCAGGGGGCTGCCGGACTTGACCGCCGCCTCGATGTTCGCCGGCGACATGTTCTTGCCGGCGCTGTTGATGATGATCTCCTTCTTGCGGTCGACGATCGTCAAGAAGCCCTCGTCGTCGATCGAGCCGATGTCGCCGGTGTGCAGCCACCCCTCGGCATCGAGCGCCTCCGCTGTCTTCTCCGGCTGGTTGCGATAGCCGCTCATGAGGAAATCGCCGCGGCACAGGATCTCGCCGTCCGGCGCGATCCGCAGCTCGACCCCCGGCGAGGCGGGCCCGACCGTGCCGATCTTCACCTGGCCGGGCCGGTTGACGGCGCCGGTGCCGCACGTCTCAGACATTCCCCACAGCTCGGCGAGCTCGATGCCCAGCGCGTGGAAGAACTCGATGACGTCGACCGGGGTGGGGGCGGCGCCGGCGTTGACGGCGACGAGGTCGTCCAGCCCGAGCATCCGGCGGATGTGGACGAAGATCTGCTCGTCGGCGGCGGCCACGCGCGCCTCCAGCTCCGGCGGGACGGGCTCACGCCGCTGGCGCAGCCGCACGCGCTCCAGGGATGCGGCCAGCGCCTCCTCCACCGGGCGGCGCTGCTCCTCCGGCTGCCCGGCGAGCATCGCCTCCAGGCCGGCCTTGAGCTTCTCCCAGATGCGCGGCACGGCGAAGAACCAGTTGGGGCGCACCTGCGGGAGGTAGGAGACGACCTCGCGCGGGTTGGGGGCGCAGGTGACCGTTCCCGCCCACACGACGGGGATGTAGTGGTGGGCCATGCGTTCGGCGATGTGCGCCGAGGGCAGCCAGGAGATGACCCGTGACCCCGCCGGGAACTCCATGAGCTCGGCCACCCGTACGGCCGTGGTCATGACGGCCTGGTGGGTGAGCTCCACGCCCTTGGGATGCCCGGTGGTGCCGGAGGTGTAGATGAGGGTCAGCACGTCATCGCCGCGGACCTGGGCGGCGGCTGCGGCACCGTCGAAGCCAGGATCGGCCCCCTCCACCGCCGACAGCGCGAGCACACCCTCCGGGGCCTCGCCGTCGACGACGATGACGTGCTCAAGATCCGGCAGCTGACGGCGGGCCTCGAGCATCGGCGCCAGAAACGCCTGTTCGACGATGGCCACGCGGGCTCCTGAGTCCCGGATGAGAAATTCGATCTCGGCCGCCGGATAGGTGACGTAGATGGAGAACGGAGTCGCGCCCAGCGTCACCGCGGCCAGGTCGGCGATGTGGAACTCCGGGCGGTTGGCGAGCATCAGGGCGACGCTGTCGCCGCGGCGGACACCGAGGCCGGCCAGGCCGCCGGCCAGCGCGTCGACCCGCTCCAGCAGCTCAGACCACGTCAGCGACACCCCGTCGTCCGGTGTGCGGACGGCGACGATGTCCGGGTGGGCGGCCGCGGTGGCCCGCAGGGCCTCGGCCAGGGTGGCGGCGTCGAGCGCGCGCTGCGCGGCCGGGTTGCTGGTGGTCTCCATCCTCTCCTCCTGGGCGCCGGTGGGCGGTGTTGCCGGACGCTAACGCTACCGATTACGCGTCAGCGCGGGATATGGAATCCGGGTCCGGTCAGCGTTGAGATGTCGTTGCTGAGGCCGATGACGAACAGCAGGATGATGAGCGCAAAGCCCACCACTCCGGCCCGCTCCATGACGCTGAACGGGATGCGCTTGCCCCGTACCTTCTCGGCCAGCGCCCAGAACACGTGCCCGCCGTCGAGCGGCAGGAACGGGAACAGGTTGATCACGCCCAGCGACAGCGAGATGAGGCCGAGGATCTCCAGTGCCGCCGTCGGCCCCGCGGCGACGGACTCCTGGGTGACGGTGTAGGCGCCGACGACGCCGTTGAGCTGCTTGCGCTCCTTGGGCTGGAAGATCTGCGCGATCGTCGTCACGGTCGTATGGGTCACGTACCACATGTAGCGGCCGCTGCTGGCCACCGCGGCGCCGAGGCCGACCGGAGCGGTCGCCTGGTTGAACTCCACGCCCACGAGCACCCGCTTGTCGGTGGCGTTGTAGCGGGGGTAGATGGAGTAGGTCTTCAGCGCCCCGTCGCGGCGCACCGTGATCTGGACGGGCTTGGCCGCCGTGCAGCCGCTCGTCTGGGCGCCGGCGCACTTGTGCGACTCGATCTGATGCGTGATCTGGGGGACCGACTGGACCCGCTTGCCGTCGACGGCGACGACCCGGTCACCCGGCTTGAGGTACTGGGACGCCGGCGCGGTCACGGCGGCGATCGACCGGCTGATGACCGGCTGGCCGTTCTTGTAGACGTACTGGCCGATCGACATGAACACGCCGACGAAGATGATGAAGGCGAGGATGATGTTGACCGCCGGCCCCGCGAGGATCGTGACCACTCGCTTCCACACCCGCTGGTTGTAGTAGGCCCGGGGGATCGCCTCCTCCGGAATGTCCTCGTTGGGGTTCATCCCGGTGATCCGCACGTAGCCGCCGAGCGGGATGGGGCCGATCCCGTATTCGGTCTCCCCCCACTTGCGCTTGACCAGCAGCGGGCCAAAGAACAGCGAGAACCGCTCCACGCGCATGCCGACCGCCTTTGCGGCCGCGAAGTGCCCCGCCTCATGCAGGATGATCAGCAGAGCGAAGCCGAGAAACGCCAGGAAATAGGACATGCGTCAGATCGAGTGTGGCAGGGCCAGCTTATGAAGCCGCTCAGGCTCGCGTAAGAGATTGCACAAGCTCGCCGGCGGTCCGCCGGGCCTCGGCGTCGGCGCGGGCGAGCGAGTCGAAGGAGTGAACCTGCCCGCCGGGCAGGCGGCTCAGCGTCTCCTCGATCACCTCGGCGATCTGGAGAAAGCGCAGGCGTCCCTGTAGGAACGCGTGGACGGCGACCTCGTTGGCGGCGTTGAGCGTGCACGGCGCCGTGCCGCCCGCTGTGCCCGCCTCCCGGGCCAGCCGCAGGCAGGCGAAGGTCTCCACGTCCGGCGCCTCGAACGTGAGCGCCCCCAGCTCGGCGAGATCGAGGGGGCGGACGGGCACGTCGACCCGTTCCGGGTAGTGCAGCCCGTAGGAGATCGGCACCCGCATGTCCGGGTAGCCGAGGTGGGCCAGCGTCGCCCCGTCGCACAGCTGGATGAGGCTGTGGATGATCGACTGCGGGTGGACGATCACCTCGATGTCGTCATACGCCGTGCCGAACAGGTGATGGGCCTCGATGAGCTCCAGCCCCTTGTTCATGAGGGTTGCCGAGTCGATCGTGATCTTGCCGCCCATCGACCACGTCGGATGGGCCAGCGCCTGCTCGACCGTGACCTGCTCCAGCTCGCCGGCGTGCCGGCCGCGGAACGGTCCTCCGGAGGCGGTGAGGATCAGCTTCTCCACCGTCCCCGGCCGCTCGGCGCCCAGCAGCTGGTGCAGTGCGGAATGCTCGGAGTCCACCGGGATGATGGCGGCTCCCTTCGCCTCGGCCAGCGCGGTCACCAGCTCGCCGCCGACCACCAGCGACTCCTTGTTGGCGAGCGCTAGGTCGATGCCCTCGCCGAGCGTCGCCACCGTGGGCAGCAGGCCCGCCGAGCCCACGATCCCGTTGAGCACCAGATCGCACTGCGCCTCGGTGATGAGGGCGACCAGACCCTCCGGCCCGGCGAGCACCTCGCCGTCCGTCCACGCCTCGGCGGCCAGCGCCGCCGCGTCCGGGTCGGCCAGCGCGACCCGGCGGACGCCGTGAGCGCGCGCCTGCTCGACCAGCGCCTCCCAGGCGGTCCCGGCGCTCAGACCGACGACCTCCAGCTCGTCCGGCCCGCTGCGCTGCACGACGTCGAGCGCCTGGACGCCGATCGAGCCGGTGGATCCGAGGATGACCAGACGCCGCGGCACGCGCTGGATTGTAGGAGCGCCCGTCAGTGCAGCAGGGCCACCCAGACGTAGTAGCCGGCGACGACGGTGAAGATGACGGCGTCCAGCCGGTCAAGCGCCCCGCCGTGGGCGCCGAACAGGCGCCCGGCGTCCTTGGCGCCGGCGTCGCGCTTGACCATCGACTCAAACAGGTCGCCGATCGGCCCCAGCACCGCCACGGTCACGCCGAGCAGGAGCGCGTCGCCGTGGGTCAACCACGGCTGGTTGAGCCCGGCGATGAAGATCGACACGATCGCGATCAGCATCCCGCAGACGAGTCCCTCAAAGGTCTTGTTGGGCGAGATGCTGGGGGCGAGCGGACGGCGGCCGAACAGGCGCCCGCCGATGTAGGCGAACGTATCGCCCAGGAACGTGCCCACCATGATGTCGATGAGGATCCCGGCGCCATGCGGGAGCCGGCGCAGCAGCTCGGCATGCGCGAAGGCCAGGGCGATCCACCACACGCCGAGCAGGGTGCCGGCGACCGAGACCGTCGCCATCCGGCTCTGGCCGCGCACGAGCACCGCGAGGAACGTGACCGGGATGGCGGCCATCGCGATCTCCAGCACGGCGCGCTCGGATCCAAACCGCGCGGCCAGGACGACGGCCACCGCCGCCGCGAAGCCGACCAGCGAGGCCGGCCGCCACCGGGACAGGAGAGCGTAGAGCTCATACAGGCAGGCGCAGGCGATCACGATCATCGCCGCCGCCCACGCCGTCCCGCCCAGGTCGACGAACACGATGGCGAGGACCGCCGCCGGGATGGCCACAACCACCCGGGCCAGCAGGTCCGACGTGCGCCGCTTGCCGGCCGGGCGCTGCGTCCGGGCGGGGCGGCGGGGGCGGTCCCGGGGGGCCGGCCGGGCGCTCCCGCTGCCCGCGTCCTGCGTGCTGCGCCGCGCTCGGCGGTTCGCGGGGGCGCGACGCGTCGGTGGCATCAGCGGCCCCCGAAGCGGCGGCGGCGAGCGGCGAACTCCTCCAGCGACTGCTCGAACGCCTCGCGCGAGAAGTCCGGCCACAGCTCGTCGCGGAACACGAGCTCGGAGTAGGCGGCCTGCCACAGAAGGTAATTGGAGAGCCGCAATTCGCCGCTGGTGCGGATGACGAGGTCTGGGTCGTGCATCTCCGGCGCGTACAGGTGCTCGCGAAACTCCTCTTCGGTCGTCCCGGTAAAGGTTCGCGCTGCATCGACGATCTCCGCCCGCCCGCCGTAGTTGAAGGCGACAAACAGCGTGATCCGGCGGTTGTCCGCCGTCACCTGCTCGGCCCACTCCATCCGCTCAACCAGTTCCGGGGCCACCGGCGGCGTGCGCCGGCCGATGAAGCGCATCCGCACGCCCTCGGCGTGGAGCTCCGGTGTCTCGGCTTCGATCCGGCGGCCGAACATGGCCATCAGCCCCGCCACCTCGGCGTCGTCCCGGGACCAGTTCTCGGTCGAGAACGAGTAGACGGTCAGCTCCTCGACGCCCAACTGCACGGCATCGCGCAGCCGGGCCTTGACGACGTCGGCGCCGGCCTCGTGGCCGGCGATCACGGGCAGGCCGCGACGCTGCGCCCAGCGCCCGTTCCCGTCGGTGATGATGGCCACGTACCGCGCCCGGCCGGCGGGAGCCGGGGGCGTGGCAGCGCGGGTGGGATCCTCGGTCTCCACCCGTCTAGACCTCCAAGATGTCTTCTTCCTTGTGCTTGAGCAGCTCGTCGAGTTCCGCGATGCGCGCGTCGGTGAGCTTCTGCAGCTCCACCTCGGCGCGGTGCTCGTCGTCCGAGCCGGCCTCGCCGGCCTCCTTGAGCTCACGGAGGTCGTGCATGACGTCGCGCCGGATGTTGCGGATCGCCACCCTCCCCTCCTCGGCGATCTGGCGCACCACCTTCACGAGCTGACGGCGCCGCTCCTCGGTGAGCTCCGGGATGCTCAGGCGGATCAGGTTGCCGTCGTTGCCGGGCGTGAGGCCGACATCCGACTCCAGGATCGCGCGCTCGATCGCCTTGATCGAGCTCTTGTCGTAGGGCTGCACGGTGAGCAGACGCGCCTCCGGGGCGCTGATGGTGGCCAACTGCTTGAGCGGCGTGACCGCGCCGTAGTAGTCGACCGAGATCCGGTCCAGCAACGCCGGAGACGCGCGCCCGGTGCGGACCGAGCCGAACTCATGACGCATCGCCTCCACCGACTTGGACATCCGCTCGCCCGCATCGGCGAGCAGCTCGTCGATCATCTCTGAGTCACTCATCTTGAGTCCCCACTCCTCGCAGCTGCCTGCCCCGACAGTACAGGCTCAGCCGCCGACCGCGAACCGGGCAAACCGCCGGATGACCACGTTCTCCCGCGTCTCGGCTGACAGCGCCGCCCGCAGCTCCTCGATCGTCTGGCCGCCGTGCTTGTCCTCGTTGACGTGCTTCTGGCGCAGGAGGACGACCTCGTCGAGCCAGCTGTTGAGCTTGCCGGTGACGGCGCGCTCGCGAGCGTGCTCAGGCACGTTGGAGAGCTGCTCGGTGGCGATCCGGGTCTCGCGCTCGCGATCCTCGGCCGGCACCTCGTCCTCGGTGATCGCCAGCAGCGACGGCGCCGCCGCGACGTGAAGGGCGACGTCCCGCGCGAACTCGATGAACTTCTCGTTGCGGGCGACGAAATCGGTCTGGCAATCGACCTCGACGATCGCGCCGATCTTGTTGTTGGCGTGGATGTAGCTCTGGATGACGCCCTCGCGCGCCTCCTCGCCGGCCCGCTTGGCCGCCTGCGCCTCACCGCGAGTGCGCAGCAGCTCAACCGCCTTCTCCAGATCGCCGTTGGTTTCGGTCAACGCGTCACGGCAGGCGAGCATGCCCGCCCCCGTGCGGTCGCGAAGGGCCTTGACGTCCTTGGCGGAGATCGCGCTCATGCCTGCTCCTCTGCGTTTCCGTCGACGGGGGTGTCGGCCGGTGGCGCCGGCGCGGCGGCCGCCTCCGGCGTCTCCTCGGCCGGGGCCGTCGGCTCCGCGGGCGCGGCCGGCGCGGGCTCCTCGGCGGCCGGCTCGGGCGCCGGCGCGGCGCCGGACTGCGGCGCCGCCGGGGTGGGTGGCTCCTCGGCCGGAACCGCGGTGCGCGGCGGCTCGGTCGCCGCCGGCTGGGGACCGGCCTCGGCGGGGGCCGGGCTGGTTGCCTGCGCGGGGGCCGCGCTTGCCTCGGCGGGGGCCGGACTCGCCTCGGCAGGAGCGGGGCTCGCCTCGGCAGGGGCCGTGGCTGCCGCGGCCTGGGCCGCCTCGGCCTCGCGCCGCGCCTGCTCCTCGGCCTCGCGCCGGGCCCGCTCCTCGGCCTCGCGCCGCGCCTGCTCCTCGGCCTCGCGCCGCGCCTGCTCCTCGGCCTCGCGGCGGGCCCGCTCCTCGGCTTCCTGGCGCTCGCGCTCCAGGCGCGCCCGCTCCTCCTCCTCGCGGAACACGTTGTGGCCCTGAGCCACGACGTCGCCGATGGCCCGGGTGACCGCCGCGCACGAGCGAATGGCGTCGTCGTTGCCCGGGATCACGAAGTCGATGCCCTCCGGATCGCAGTTGGTGTCGACGAGACCGATGATGGGGATCCGGAGGCGCTGAGCCTCGCGAACCGCGATCGCCTCGGTCTTGAGGTCGACGATGAACACCGCGTCCGGGACGCGCTGCATGTTCTTGACCCCGCCCAGGTTCGCCCGGAGCTTCTCCAGGTCGGCCTGGGCCGCCATCCGCTCCCGGGTCGGCAGCAGCTGCAGCTGGCCCTCGGTCTCATAGCGCTCGAGGTCGTGCAGGCGCTTGATGCGCAGGGAGATCGTCTGGAAGTTGGTGAGGAGCCCGCCCAACCAGCGATGGTTGACGTAGGGCATCTCGGCCGAGTCGGCGGTCTCCTTGATCGCGTCGCGGGCCTGCTTCTTGGTGCCCACAAACAGGATGGTGCCGCCCCGGCGGGCGAGCTCGGAGGCGAAGGTGCGCGCGTTGTGCAGCAGCGCCTCCGTCTGCATCAGATCGATGATGTAGATGCCGTCCCGCTCACCGAAGATGAAGCGGCGCATCTTGGGGTTCCAACGGCGCGTCTGGTGGCCGAAATGCACTCCGGCCTCCAGCAGCTCCTTGATGCCGATATCAGCCACTGGTACAGCTCCCTTTTTTTACGGTGGTGTCTAACTGCGGCCCGCCGGGTGGCTCGCGCACCCCGGAAGTGGCCCGGGGCAGGGGCGCGGCCGGTGACCGGCGGGGTCGATTTCGATTGCCATTCCGAGTCTACGCAAGTTTTCCGGGTGGCGGTCGTTTGGAGGGGCGTCGGGTCACCGTCCCCCTACCTACCATCGGCGGTGGCTCGCAGCGCGAATCGGACCTCCCTTCCCCTACCTCCGGTGGCCGATTCGCACACGCAGTGCGGCGGGGCGGCTTGGACGGGCCGCCCCGCCTGTTTTCTCAGGCGGCCGTCAACCGCTCGGCTCGGCCGCCTCGGCGAGCCGGAGCGCTGCCAGCAGGTCGCCCGGCAGCGGCGATGTGACGTCGACCGCCTCGCCGGTGACCGGGTGCGCGAAGGCGAGGCGTGCCGCGTGCAGAAACTGGCGCGTCAGCCCGTACTCACCCGCGGTCCCATACTGCGGATCCCCGCACACGGGATGGCCGATCGCCGCCAGGTGGACCCGGATCTGATGCGTGCGGCCGGTCTCCAGACGCACGCGCAGAAGCGTGGCCCGGGCCAGCAGCCGCTCGATCTCGAAGTGCGTCCGCGCCTCCCGGGGGTCGTCGGTATCGATCGACATGAGCACGCGGTCGTGCCGGTCGCGACCGATGGGGGCGTCGATCGTCCCCGTGCGCGCCGGCGGCGTTCCCTGGACCAGGGCGAGGTATTCCCGGCGCAGCTGCCGGTCGGCCAGCAGCTGCTTGAGACGACGGTGCACCTCGTCGCTGCGGGCGACGACGAGCAGCCCGGACGTATCGCGGTCGAGCCGGTGCACGATCCCGGCCCGCTGCGCGTCCTCGCCTCCGGCGGCGCGGCCGGCGAGGGCCTGGGCCAGCGTTCCGGTCCGGTGGCCGCGGGCCGGATGCACGACGACTCCGGCCGGCTTGTCGACGACGAGCAGGTGCTCGTCCTCGTAGGCGATGCCGAACGGGACGACGATCTCCGTCTCCGGCGAGGCGCCATTGGACGCCCGGTCCACCGTGATCCGCTCGCCGGCGTGGACGAGATGGCGCTTGGGGCGCAGCTCGCCGTCGACGCGCACGCGGCCGGTGTCGATCGCCGCCTGGGCCTGCGCCCGGGAGCCGAGCGGATCGGACAGAAAGCGGTCCAGCCGGGTGCCCGCGTCGGCTACAGAGACGATCAGATCGACCTGGCGGTCCTCACTCACCCGGGGGCCGCTTCGCCGGCCGCTCCAGCACGTAGAGGAGCGCCAGCACGCCGAAGGTGATCGCCATGTCCGACACGTTGAAGGCCGGCCACAGCGGGAACTTGATGAAGTCGGTCACCGAGCCGCTGGTCAGCCGGTCGATGAGATTGCCCACCGCACCGCCGACGAGGAGCCCGGTCGGCACCCACAGCCCGCGCCGGGTCGGTCGCAGCAGGAAGTAGACGACGAGCGCCGCCAGGGCGACGAGCGTGAGGGCCAGCACCAGGGCGCCGCCCCCGGAGAAGAAGCCGAACGCGACGCCGCTGTTCTGCACGTGCACGAGGTTGACGCCGGGCAGGAAGCGGTGGACGTCGCCGATCCGGATGTTCGCGTTGACGGCGTGCTTGGTGATCCGGTCGAGGATGATGACGCCGGCCATGACCGCCACGGCACGAGCGAACGCGGCGGCGCGGCGGGTGGACGTCGGCGCGGCCTTGGTCTCGCCGGACACGGCGCGGGCAACCTGCTCCGCCCTAGATGACACTGACGAGGATGCTGCGCACGATGTACAGAACGATGATCGCGACCATCGGCGACAGGTCGACGGCTCCGAGCGGGGGGATGAAGCGCCGGAAGATGCGCAGGTAGGGATCGCACACATCCCGCAGGAAGTTCAGGACGGCGTCGCTCCAGCGCGAGTACGGCATGCGCATGCCGAACGAGAAGAGCAGGTTGAGCAGGATGTACAGGAAGATGAGGACGATGTAGACGTCGAACAGCGCGCCGACATAGCTGGCGATCGCCGTCTGTGTGCTGGCCAGGGCGAGCATCACACTCCGACCTCGCACACCCGGTCCATCGCCGCCTGGAACGCCGACCGGACGCCGTTTCGCTCCAGCGCGTCCAGGCCCCGCGCGGTTGATCCGCCCGGCGAGGTCACCTCGCGGCGCACGGCGAGCGTGTCGTAGTCGCGCGCCTCGAGCAGCGCCGCGCTGCCCGCCATCGTCTCCACCACAAGCTGGGAGGCGAGCGCCGGCTTGAGGCCGAGCCGGATGGCGGCATCGATCTGAGCCTCGGCGAGGAGCGCCTGGTAGGCGGGGCCGACACCGGAGACGGAATTGGCCACGCCAAACAGCCGCTCCTCCAGGGTGACCACGCTGCCCACCCGGGCGAACAGCGCCATGACCTCGCGCTCAAGCTCCGGGTCGGCGGCTTGAGACGGGGCGTAGCAGGTGATGCCCTGGCGGACCTCGACGGGCGTGTTGGGGATGAGCCGGAACACCGGCACCCCCGGATAGGCGGCCTCAAGATCGGCCTGCGACGTGCCGCCGAGCACGGACACAACCGCGGTGACATGACCGGCGATCTCGGCGGCGACCGCGTGCAGCTGGTACGGCTTGTGGCAGAGGACGACGAGGTCCGCCTCCTGCGCCACCTCAAGGTTGCTCGCCGCCCGGCCGCCGAGCTCCCGCGCCAGTTCGACCGCGCGGCCAGAGCCGGAGTCCGAGCACAGGACGGGATCTCCCCAGCCTCGCGCCAGCGCGCGTGCCATGTTGCCGGAGCCGATCAGCCCTACTTGCATCCTGTGAAATCTACAGTGGGCCGCGGAGCGGCAACATCCGCCGGTCGATGGCCGCCAAGGTCGGCTGTGTGAACGGCAGCGATGAGGGGCTACGTGTCGTGTCCCTCACCGTGTGATGTGGCTGGGCCTCCGGGCGGGAAACGGCAGCGATGAAGGGGGCCGCGGGGGTGCTTGGGACGTCAGCGGTGACGGTGGAGCGGCCGAATCGTTCGAAATCCGGCTTCGCCCTCCCGAGCTCGTACAGATCAGACGCTGAGCGCCACTCGTCGACGAGATCGAGAAGCCGTGAACCCGATTTCGCACAAAACGGTTGCTCCCGGGCCCCGCCCTGGGTCACCGCGGCCTCGAGAATTGCGCCAGCAGTTCTCGAAAGCAAGGCGCGAAGCGCCTTGCCTACGACTGGTTGAAGAAACCCTTCTCCACCAGCCGGGCCCGTTCCTCGGCTGACACCTCGACGTTGCGCGGGGTCAGCAGGAAGACCTTGTCGGCGATGCGCTGCATGCCACCGTCCAGGGCGTAGGTCAGACCGCTGGAGAAGTCGATCAGCCGCTTGGACAGGTCGGTGTCGGTGCCCTGGAGGTTGAGGATCACCGGGATCGTGTCCTTGAACTTGTCGGCCACGTCCTGGACGTCGTTGAAGTTCTTGGGCGCGACGAAGTGGACGCGGACGTCCCCGCCGTTGCGGCCGTTGGGGGTCCGGCCCCCGCCGACGGGACGCAGCGATGTCGTCCGCCGCTCGCTGACGGGCTCGTCGGCGAAGATGTCGTCGAAGTCGTCGCGGCGGCGCCGGGAGCTGAGCTTGCGCACGTTGGGGCGCTCGCGGTATGTGTCCTGCATCTCCGCCTCGGGCTCGTTGTAGGACTCAAATTCCTCGTCGTCGTACGCCTCATCCTCGGCAAGGCCGAAGTAGACGAGGGTGCGGTGCCAGGTATCTCGGAAGGCCATGTGCGTTGTCAGGGTTCGCCCACGGGCGGGATTTCCCTGCCGCGGATTATGACGCGCTGGTGTAGAGGATTGTTCCCAGCCGCACGATTGTGGCCCCTTCCTCGGCGGCGACGACGTAATCCTGGCTGGTCCCCATCGACAGCTGGCGAAGGCCGCGGGTCTCCGCCAGGCGGCGCAGCGCGGCGAAATGGGGCCGGCTCTCCTCCGGGTCGGCGGCGAGCGGCGGCATCGTCATCAGTCCCACCACCTGCACCGGGCACCGCTCCAGGAAGCCGTCGAGCTCGGCGGGTGGGATGCCGCTCTTGCCCGCCTCGCCGGCCACGTTGACCTCAATCATGACCTTCGTCTCCGGTGTTCCGTGGCGCCCGAGCTGATGCAGCGCCGACTCGCTGGCCACCGAGTGGATGTAGCGCACGCGGCCGACCAGGTCCCGCACCTTGCGGCTCTGCAGCTGGCCGATGAAGTCCCACGTGAAGCGGCCGGGCACGGCCTCGGACTTGGCGATCAGTTCCTGGGCCCGGTTCTCCCCCACCAGCGTCACCCCGCCGTCGGCAAGCGCGTCAAGCTCGGACGCCGGCAGGTACTTGACCGCGGCCAGGATCTCGACCTCGCCCGGGTCGCGCCCGGTCGCCGCGATGCGGCCGCGCACCTGCTCCAGGTTGGCGCGGACGCGGTCGGCGGTCAGGCCGTGGATCAGGTCAACCACGCGACCCCTGCCTGGCGGCCCGTGATCCCCCGGTCGCGGCGGTGCGAGTACAGCAGCTCCGGGTCTGCGCAGATGGTGCAGATGCCGATGTCCTGGACGTGGCTGACGCCGGCCTGCTCCAGCCGGGTGCGGGCCACCGCCGCCAGGTTGAGGTGGCGTCCGCGGCCGGCACCGGGCACATCGGCGAACGCCTGATGGACCTCCGGTCCGGCCTCATAGCAGCAGCCGCCTGCCCCGGGCCCGATGGCGGCCGCCAGGGGGCCGCGGGCTCCCAGCTCTCGCAGCGCCCGGACTCCCTCGGCGATGATGCCGCCGGCGAGCCCGCGCCAGCCGCCGTGGAGCATCGCCACGGCCCCGTCCCCGGCGATCGCGATCGGCAGACAGTCGGCGACGAGCGCGGCGGGAGCGATCCCGGCGGCGCTGGTCGCCTGGCCGTCAACCTGAGGGGGAGTCGCGGGCTCGGCCGCGGCCTCGCCGATGCGCAGCACCTCGGCCCCGTGCACCTGGTCGACGAACCGAAGCGGCGGCGCGTCCAGTCGCGCCTGGAGTGTGGCCCGGTTGGCGGCGACGGCCTCGGGATCATCGTCGGTGTGCGCGCCGAGGTTCAGGCTCTCGTACGGCCCGCGAGAATGGCCGCCACGCCGGGTGGTGAACACCGCCCGGGCTCCCGGGAGGTCGATCGCGAAGTGGCCGGCCAGCTCGTAGAAGGGCGGCGGTGGCTGCATCGGGCCCAGCCTACCTGGGGGCGGCGCTGCCGCCCTCGGCCGACCGCAGCGCCTCCACCAGCTCCGCGTCGTGCCCGGAGGCCTGGCCGTCGAGCTTGGCCGCGAGCGCGGCGGCGAGTCCCGCGCCCACGCGCGGTCCGCGGGGGATCCCCGCATCGAGCAGGTCCTGCCCGTCGATGTCCAGCCGCACGTGGCGGAGCGTGTCCAGCCACCGGCGCGCGGCCGGCTCGGCACCGAGGGCGCCGGCGAGGGCCACCGCCTCCACCGGCAAGCCGCCAACGGCCGCCGCGATCTGCGACGGACGCTCGGCGGCGCTCAGTGCCTGAGCCAGCCCCGGTGCGTGTCCAACGGCGGCGAGGATCGCGTCGCGCTGGCCGGCGGGGAAGGCGAGACCATCAAGCAGCGCCCGAAGCCGGCCGAGGTCAACTCCGCGGGCGGCGACCGCGAGAACGACGGCTCCCGGATCCCCGTCGACGGGCAGCAGGCTGAGCGCGCGATTTGCCAGATCGGCCGCCTCCGGCGTGCGGATGCCGAAGCCCGTGGCGATTGCCCCGTCGGCACCGAGCTCGGCCAGCGCCCGGAAGCCGCCCACCGGGTCGGCCTCCGCCGCCAGCAGCCGCAACTCGGTCCCCACGCGCGCCCCGGTGACGGTGCCCAGCGCGCCGGCGGCGATCGCCGTCGCCGCCAGCGCCCGCGTGTGCTCCTCCACGGCGAAGCCAAGCCGGCTGCGGTAGCGGGCCAGGCGCAGCAGACGGGTGGGGTCATCCCGGAAGCTCGCGTCGTGGAGCACGCGCAGCGCCCGCTCCTGCAGGTCGCGGACCGCGCCCGGTGCCTGCACCAGGCGCCCCCGGCACCGCCCTCCCAGCCCCAGCGCCAGTGCGTTGACGGTGAAGTCCCGGCGCAGCAGGTCGGTGTCGATCGTCGCCGGCCCCACGGTCGGAAGCGCCCCGGGACGGGCGTAGGTCTCGCGCCGCGCCCGGGCCAGGTCGTAGCTGAAGCCGTTGAGCACCACGGTGCAGGTCGCGAAGCGGTCATGGGAGCGCGCGGGCGTCCCAAGCAGCGCCGCCACCGGCTCAAGCTCGCCGTCCACGACGAGATCAAGGTCGACGGGCATGCCCCCCAGCAGGAGATCGCGCACGGCGCCACCCACCAGGTAGACGTCATCGACATCCCGCAGCCGGGCGAGCAGCGGCCCGGCCGCCGGCAGCGTGGCGAAGCGCTCAAGCAGCGCGTCTGGATCTGGCCCGGGCACGGCGGGGATTCTCCCGCCAGTCGCGGCGGCGGGCATCTGTCTAGCATCCTGGCAATGCCGAGTCCCCCTTCGCGGCGGCTGCTGCGGCGCGGGCTCGTCGCGGCGGCTGCCGTCCTCGTCCTGGCGGCCGCTGCGGTGGCGTTCGTGCTCCTGCACGAGCCCCACAACATCTCGCACCCCAGTCTCCAGTTCACGAGCCCCACCACGCCGACGGCGCCGGCGCCCGTGCCCAAGCGCAAGCGGGTCGTCGACAACTTCCAGTGGCCGTGGTACGGATTCGACGCGGCGCGCACGCGCTTCTTCGCCGGCCCGGACAACCTCCACCCCCCGCTGCACGTCGGCTGGAAGTTCTTCGACGGGGCGCTGCTGGAGTTCCCGCCGGTGATCTACCACCGGACGATGTTTGTGCTCGACGACGATTGCGCCGCCCGCAAGATCAACGTGGAGAACGGCCATGTCCTGTGGTTCCGCAAGCTCGGCACGCTGTGCGCCGCCTCACCGGCGACCGCTCCGAAGGCGGGCGTGGTGCTGATGTCGGTGCTGTCGGTCCAGGGCCACTCTCCCGGCGGCGGGCGCTTTGTCGCCCTCTCGATGAAGAACGGGCACATCGTGTGGTCGCGGCCTGACGGGCCGGGCACCGAGACCTCCCCCATCGTCAGCAACACCACCGTCTACTACGGCGATCAGGGCGGAACCCTGTACTCGCGCAATGTCGCCAACGGCCACCTCTACTGGACCTACCACGCCAGCGGTGCGATCAAGGGCGGCCCGGCGCTCGTCAACGGCGTCCTGTACTTCGGCGACTACGCCGGGCGGGCGTACGCGGTGCGGGCGGTCAACGGCACGCAGGTGTGGGCGGTTTCGACCAGCGGGGCGGCGCTGGGCTTCGGCTCCGGGAACTTCTACTCGACGCCGGCGGTCGCCTACGGCCGCGTCTACATGGGCAACACCGACGGGCGTGTCTACTCGTTCGGCGCCCGCAACGGCGCTCTGGCCTGGGCCACCGCCACCGGCGCCTACGTCTACGCGTCCCCGGCGGTGGCTGATCCGAAGGGGACCGGCCCCACCGTCTACGTGGGCTCCTACGACGGTCACTTCTATGCGTTCAACGCGCAGTCCGGCGCCATCCGCTGGAGCCATCCCGCCGGCGGCCGGATCTCCGGCGCGGCCACCGTCGTCGGCAACGTCGTCTACTACTCGGACCTCGGCACAAAGACGACGACCGGCCTGGATGCCGCCAGCGGTCACACGGTCTACTCCTTCCCGGACGGCGCGTTCAACCCGGTGATCGCCGACTACCACGCGATCTACCTCGACGGCTACAACACCATCTACCAGCTCCTGCCCGGGCCGCGACCACACCGTCATGCCGCGCGCGCCGCGGCGGGTGCGGCGGCCGCCCACCACGCGAAGGCGCGGCGACACCGTTCGACGAAACCGGCGCGGGCGACGAAGACCTCCCGGTCAAAGGCCAGGCACCACGCCACCACCCGGCACCGTTTGACCCACGCAAAGCACACGGCGAAGAAGCGATCTCGGCGGCGGAGCTAGCGACCTTCGACCGGCGGGCCAGCCGCGCATCAGGCGGTCGAACCGACCGGGAAGCAGCCGTGGAAATGCGCGCACGACCGCGGTCGCACAGAATCGCAATCAGCCGCCAACACGGCTGACGTACCTCTTCCTGCTACCATTATACGTCTATGCGTTGTCGTAGTGGAAGTCATTGCCAGAAGCCGGCCGAGAAGGGCCGTCGGTTCTGCGCGGAGCACGCGGCCGAGCTTGATCGCATGCGCGAGGAGCTCAAGGATGCCGCCGCTGCCCGCATCGGTCGGGGCCGGCCCAAGCGCTCGTCCACCTGCTGCCGTCCCGGTTGTTATGAGCCTCGTGTCCCTCCTGCCGCGTATTGCGATACGTGCGCGGCTGCGGGATACGTCGAAGAAGCCGCCTAGCCGCGGCCGTTCGCACTCCGGGCACCCAACAAAACTGCATTCCTCCTCCCGGCGGTCACGCCACGGCGTGGGCGGCCTTCAGGCGGCTGTCGGAATCCGCACGGCGATCCCCTCGCCGGCGAGATAGCGCTTGATCTCGGCCACCGTGTGATGCCCGTAGTGCAGGAGTGACGCCAGCAACACGGCGTCAGCTCCGGCCTGCAAGGCCTGCACGAGGTGCGGGAGCCGGCCGGCGCCGCCGGAGGCGATCACCGGCACGCTGACCGCCGAGGCCACCGCCGCGGTCAGCGCCAGGTCATAGCCCGCATTGGTCCCGTCGCGGTCCATGCTGGTGAGCAGGATCTCCCCCGCTCCCCGGCTCTCGGCCTCCCGGGCCCATGCAACCGCGTCGCGCCCGGTGGGGGTGCGCCCGCCGGCCAGATACGCCTCCCACCGCGGCCCGCCGTCGGCTGCCACCTGGGAGAAATCTTTGATTTCTCCTAACCGATCGCGATAGCGATCGGCGGCATCGATCGCAAGCACCACGCACTGCGCGCCGAACCGGGCGGCGAGCTCGTCGATGAGCTCCGGACGCTGGAGCGCGGCCGAGTTGACCGAGACCTTGTCGGCCCCGGCGTCAAGCACCGCCTGGGCGTCGGCGACCGAGCGGATCCCGCCGCCGATCGTGAACGGGATGAACAGTTCGTCGGCAGCCTGGCGGGCGAGCTCAACCACGGTTGCCCGCTTGTCGGAGGTGGCGGTGATGTCGAGGAAGACGAGCTCATCGGCCCCGGCGCCGTCGTAGCGGGCGGCGAGCTCGACGGGGTCACCGGCGTCGCGCAGGTCGACGAAGCCGACGCCCTTGACCACGCGCCCTGAGTCGACGTCCAGACACGGGATGACGCGCTTGTAGTGCACGCTACCCGGCTCCGGCCGAGCCGGCGAGGACGGCCTGGCCGTCGCCCACGTCGAATCGGCCCTCGTACAGGGCCGTGCCGACGATCACTCCCACCAGATTGACCTGGCGCAGCGCCACCAGATCGCGGAGGTCCTCCAGCGACGACACCCCGCCGGAGTAGACGAAGGTTCCGCGCACCGCCTGGGCGATCCGCGAGACCTCAGCAAGGTCAGGGCCGGCGAGCATCCCGTCGCGCTCGATGCTTGAGTAGACGAATCGCTTCACTCCGCGCCGCCCCATCGTCTCCAGCACAGACGTGGCCGGAATCTCGGTCTGCTCGGTCCATCCCGCTCCGGCCAGGAGCCCCCGGCGGGCGTCGACGGACACGATCACGCGATCACGGTGCTCGGCGACCGCCTCCTCCAGGAAGTCGATGTCCGAGTACGCCGCGGTGCCCAGGATGACCCGGGCGGCCCCGGCAGCGATCACCCGCCGCACCGCCTCGGTGCTGCGCAGCCCCCCTCCCACCTGGACCGGGACATCAACCTCGGAGGCGATCCGGCGCACGTGCTCAAGGTTGACCGGCTCGCCGCTGCGGGCGCCGTCCAGGTCCACGACATGAAGCGCGCGCGCGCCGGCGGCCACCCAGCGGCGGGCGGCATCAAGCGGATCGGCGTCATAGACGGTCTGCTGGCCGAAGTCACCCCGGGCCAGCCGCACCGCCTTGCCGTCGAGGATGTCGATCGCGGGCAGGAGGATCACGAGGAGGCCGACCCCGCCGGCGCCACCGAGCTCATTGGTCGCGCCCCGCCACCGCAGGCGGCGACGAAGTTCGCCAGCAACCGCAACCCGTCATGCGAGGACTTCTCCGGGTGAAACTGGACGCCGAAGACGGTGCCGCGGGCGACGATGGTCGCGAACCGCTCGCCGTAGACGGTCGTTCCCACCACGTTCCCGTCCTCCACGGGCCGCGCCGCGAACGAATGCACGTGGTAGAAGGGGCAGCCGCCGCGCGGCAGGCCCGCGGTCAGCGGCGAGGCCCGTTCGAACCGGACCTCGTTCCAGCCGATGTGCGGGACGCGCAGGCCATCGGTCTGCAGCCGGGTCACGGCGCCCGGGATGAGCGCCAGGCCGTCGCTGGAGCCGAGCTCGTCGGAGTGCTCGAACAGCAGTTGCATCCCCAGGCAGATACCGAGCACCGGCCGCCCCGCGCCGGCCAGCTCCCGGATGGTCCCGTCGAGTCCACGCTCTCGGAGGTTGCGCATCCCCTGGGGGAACGCGCCGACACCGGGGACGACGATGCCATCGGCGCCGCGCAGTTGCTCAGCGTCCGAGGTCAGCAGGACCCGGGCACCGACATGCTCAAGCGCCTTCTCGACAGAGCGACGGTTGCCCATCCCGTAGTCGACGATCCCCACCGTGACCCGGGCGGTCATGCCAGGGTCCCCTTCGTGCTCGGCACGCCCTCCTCGGCCGGGTCGATGGTGACGGCCGCGCGCAGCGCGCGGGCGCAGGCCTTGAACGACGCCTCGATGACGTGGTGCGCGTTGGTGCCGGCCTCAACGGTGAGGTGGAGGGTCAGGCGGGCGTTGGCCGCCAGCGCTCGGAAGAACTCCTCGGTGAGCTCATGGTCGAAGTTGCCGATCGCGCCCGGCAGCAGCGGCGACGAGTAGGCGCACAGGCCCCGTCCGGAGATGTCAATCGCGCACGAGGCCCGCGACTCGTCCATCGGCACCGTCGCCTGGCCGTAGCGGCTGATCCCCGTCCGGTCGCCGAGCGCATGATCGAGCGCCTGGCCGATGCAGATGCCGACATCCTCGACGGTGTGGTGAGCGCCCGTCTCCAGGTCGCCGCGGGCCGAGACCGTGAGGTCCATGTGCCCGTGGCGCGCGAGCAGGTCGAGCATGTGGTCGAAGAAGCCGACGCCGGTGGTGCGCTCCCCGCGGCCGTGGCCGTCGAGTGTCAGGGAAACGTGGACGTCGGTCTCAGCGGTGGTGCGGTCGATCTCTCCAGAGCGCATCATTCCGCGCCATTGTCGCGAATGCGCGCCTCCATCGACCGGGCGTGAACCTCAAAGCCCTCGGCCCGCGCGACCGGCGCCGCCGCGCGCGCCAGCGTGGCGGCATCGGCGCCGACCCGGACCTCGGCAAAGCGGCGGCGGAAGTGCACCGGCGACAGCGTCGAGGCGAAGCGGGCCGCACCGTTCGTCGGCAGGACATGGTTGGAGCCGGCGATGTAGTCGCCAAAGGCGGTGCCGCTGGCGCATCCGACGAACAGGCAGCCGGCGTGGCGCACCGCGGGCGCGAGCCGCTCGGCGGCCGGCCCGGCGAGCTGCAGGTGCTCCGGGGCGAACGTCTCGGCGATCGCCAGCGCCTGGTCAAGATCGGCGACCTGCACCAGCCGGGTCACCGCCCCGGTGTCGGGCTCGTCGGCGACCCGCTCCTGCAGGGCACCGATGAGCTCGCTGGAGTCCGAGATGGCGACGACGATCGACCCGGCTCCGTGCTCGGCCTGCGCGAGCAGGTCGAGGCCGAGCAGGTCGGCATCGGCGTCCCCGTCGGCAATCGCGACAAGATCGCTGGGTCCGGCGAAGCCGTCGATGCCGACGGCGCCGAACACCTGTCGCTTGGCCTCCTGGACATAGAGGTTGCCCGGCCCCACGATGACGTCGACGGCGCCGACGGTCTCGGTTCCGAACGCCAGGGCGGCGATCGCCTGCGCTCCCCCCATCCGGTACACGGCGGACGCGCCCACCAGCCGGCAGGCGGCGAGCACGGCCGCGTTGACCTCGCCGTCGGCACCGGGCGGCGCGCACACCGCAATCTCGCGCACGCCCGCCACCCGGGCGGTGACGACCCCCATGACCACCGTGCTGGGGTACGGGGCGCGGCCGCCGGGCACGTACACGGCCGCCCGGTCGACCGGTGCCTCGCGCAGGGTCACCTCATGGCCGTCGAAGGCGACGGTCCGGTCCGCGGTGAGACCCGCCTCGGCGACCTTGGAGACGTTCTCGATCGCCTGCTCCAACCCGGCGCGCACGTCCGGGTCAAGGCGGGCGAGCGCGGTGTCGAGCTCGGCCTCGGGAACCCGCAGGGCGCTGGGAGTGGTGCCGCCGGTGTCGAATTCACGCGTGTAGAAGCGCAGGGCGACGTCGCCGCTGGCCCGCACGCGGGCGATGATCTCCGAGACGGCGTCCGCGACGGATTCCGGCGCCGGAACGAGCTCGCGCAGTTCGCGGGCGAGGACATGCGGGTCACCTGACAGCGTCAGCCGGTCACACGGCATCTATGCGCTCCAGCAGTCGATCGATGGTGGCGGCGCGGAGCTTGTGCGCGACCGGGTTGGCGATGAGCCGGGCGGTGCACACCGCAATCTCCTCGCGGATGACGAGGCCATTCTCCCGCAAAGTGGTACCGGTTGCGGTCAGATCGACGATCGCCTCGACCAGTCCGGTCAGCGGGGCCAGCTCGACGGAGCCCTTCACCTCAACGATCTCCGCCTGACGCCCGGTGGCCAGGAAATGGCGGGCGGCGATCCGCGGATACTTCGTGGCGATCCGCACCACGCCCAGGCGGCGCAGGGCCTCGGCGGCGCGGTCCTCGCCGGCGACGCCGGCCAGCACCATGCGGCAGCGCCCGTAGCCGAGGTCGACCAGTTCGTAGACCTCGCGCTCGGACTGCTCCAGCAGCACGTCCTTGCCGGTGATGCCGAGATCGGCCGCTCCCGCCTCGACGTACGTGGGCACGTCGGACGGGCGCATCGTGATGATCCCGCTGTCCTCAAACAGGAGCTTGCGGTCGTTCTCGCGCACCTCACCGGTGTCAAACCCGATGCTCTCCAGCAGGTCGAGCGTGTCGGCCAACAGAGCCCCGCGGGGCACCGCGATCCGCAGCCGGCTCACGATTGGTCGCCCCCGGGGCGATCGAGTTCCGCGCCAGCGGAACTCGCCAGCGAGTCGGCTTTAGCCGACTCGCCCTCCTCTCCCGTGAGGGCGATGTGCACACGCTCAACGTTGAGCGCGAAGCCCACGGCCGGCAGGGGCCGGCCGAACGCCCCCAGCAGCTCGTCGTAGCGGCCGCCGCTGCCGATCGGCACCCCGTATGCCGGGTCATAGACCTGGAACACGGCGCCGGTGTAATAGCCAATGCTGCGCACGAGCCCCAGGTCAAAGATGATGCGCTCCGCCGCCGCCGGTGAGAGCCGCTCGCGGACCTCGCGCAGGGGGGCGAGTGCGTCGTGCAGCGCGCCCTCCAGCCCCTCCAGCACCTCCGGTCCCCCGCGGCTGCGGGCGAGGCGCAGGAGCAGCGCGGCGTCGTCGGCGGGGAGACCGAGGGCACGGACCTCGCGATCAACGCCCACAAAATCGCCGTCGGCAAGTTCGGCCAGGATGAGCTCGCGGTCGGCTGCCGGCACGCTGAAGGCCTCCAGCAGCGACGGATACAGCGACGCGTCGCCGAGCCCCACGCGGTAGTTCTGCAGCCCGGCAGCGTCAAGCGCGGCGCACAGCACGGTCAACACCTCGGCGGTGCCGGCCGCGCCCGGGACACCGATCAGCTCGATACCGGCCTGGAGCAGCTCCCGCGGGTGGCCCCGCTGGGGCCGGACTCCGCGATAGGCGTGGGCGATGTAACTGAAGCGCAGCGGGGGCTCTGACTGGGTGTATCGGGTGGCCACGAGCCGGGCGATCGGCACCGTCATGTCCGGGCGCAGGACGAGCACGCTCCCGTGCTCGTCAAACACGCGATAGGCGGGCCGGGCACCCACGACGTCGGCGCGGGTGAACGTCTGCTCGTACTCGAGCGCGGGGGTGTAGACCTCGCCGTAGCCGGCCTGGTCAAACACGCCGCGCAGGCGGTCGGTCATCCGCCGCAGCTCGCGCATCTCGTCCGGCAGCACGTCGCGCGTGCCGCTCGGAATCCGGTCGATAGCGCTGCCGCCCGGTGCAGCGCGATTGGCGGTCACGCGGCGACGGGCGCGTCTTCCAGCCGGGTGATGCGAGCGCCCAGGTCGCGCAGCCGCTCGTCGATGCGCTCGTACCCGCGGTCGATCTGGCGGATGTTGCCGATCTCCGTGACACCCTCGGCGCACAGCGCGGCGATGAGCATCGCCATACCGGCGCGGATGTCCGGCGATTCGACGCGCGCGCCGCGGAGCTTGCGCGGCCCCAGGACGATCGCCCGGTGTGGATCGCAGATGGTGATCGCGGCTCCCATGCTGACCAGCTTGTCGGTGAAGAACAGCCGGTTCTCGAACATCTTCTCGTGGATCATGACCGACCCGTCGCACTGGGTGGCGAGGGCGAGGGCGATGCTCGTCAGATCGGCCGGGAACGCGGGCCAGGGACCGTCCTCCACCTTGGGCATGTGGTCGCCGTGGTCGTTGCGAACGACAAGCTCCTGGTTGCCGGGCACGATGATGTCGTCGTCGTGGACCTCGCTGCGCAGGCCCAGCCGCTCAAACACCATCCGGATCATGCGCAGATCGTCTGGGCGCGTGTCCTTGACGATCAGCTCCCCGCCGGTGACCCCGGCGAGCGCCATGAACGAGCCGATCTCGATGTGATCCGGCGCGATCTCATACACACAGCCCCGGAGGCTGCGCTGGCCGTGGACGGTCATCACGTTGGACCCCACGCCCTCGATGTCGGCCCCCATCTGCATGAGCATCCGGGCGAGGTCCTGGACATGGGGCTCGGAGGCCGCGTTGCGGATCACGGTGGGGCCCCGGGTCAGGGCGGCGGCCATGAGCGCGTTCTCGGTGGCCATGACCGACGGCTCATCCATGAGAAAGTCGCAGGGGCTCAGGCCGAGCGGCGGCCCGGTGAGGCTGATGGCGTCCTGGCGCTCGTCGACGCGGGCGCCGAGGGCGCGAAAGGCGTCCAGGTGCGGATCCAGGCGCCGGCGGCCGATGACATCGCCGCCGGGCGGCGGCATTTCGACCGAGCCGAAGCGCGCCAGCAGCGGGCCGGCCAGCAGAAACGAGGCGCGGATGCGCTCCGCGAAATCCCGGTCGACCTCGGTGGAGTCGACGGTTGAGCTGTCGATGAGGATCTCGCTGGGGCCGAGCCACTGCACCCGGGCGCCGAGCGTCTGCAGGAGGGTGACCATCGCGTCGACGTCACTGATCCGCGGAACGTTGCGCAGGATCACCTCGTCGTCGGTGAGCAGGCAGGCCGCCAGGATGGGCAGCGCTCCGTTCTTGTTGCCGGCGGCGGTGATGGTGCCAGACAGCGGCGTTCCGCCTTCGATTACGAACTTCTCCAGTTTGATCGACCCCGCTGAGGTTGGTGGCTGGGCGCCCGTCAGCCTAGCTGGTGACGATGAAGCCGGCGGTGCGGCGGGACCCGCAGGATGAGCCCGGGCCAGGTCCTCAGCTAGGGTAACGGCCATGCCGGAGATTTCGCGGGAGCAGGCCTGGGACCTGCTTTGTGAGTGGACCCAGTCAGACTCGTTGCGCCGCCACATGCTGGCCGTGGAGGCGGCCATGCGCGCCTACGCGCCTCGGTTTGACGGAGACGTGGAGCTTTGGGGGCTGACCGGCCTTCTGCACGATCTCGACTATGAGCGCCACCCCTCGCTGCAGGACGGGCATCCGCGCTACGCGCTGCGCGAGCTGGAGGCGCGCGGCTACCCGCCAGAGCTGGTGCGCGCCGTCGCCTCCCACGCCGACTACCTGGGCGTATCCCGGGATACGCCGATGGAGAAGGCGCTGTTCGCCGTCGATGAGCTCTCCGGCTTCATCCTGGCCTGCGCCTACGTCCGGCCGGAGGGGCTGGTCGGCATGACCCCCAAGTCGGTCAAGAAGAAGATGAAGGCGCCAAGCTTTGCCGCCGCCGTCAGCCGTGAGGACATGCGGGCCGGGGCCGCCGACCTTGGGGTCGACTTCGACGAGCACCTGTCGATCGTCATCACGGCCCTCGCTGAGCGCCGCGCGGAGCTGATGCCGGCATCCGCGGCCGAGGCCTCCTCCCCCACTTCGGTGGCCGACCCCTCCTGAGCAGACCGGTCGTGTCCGAGACGGCGCCGCCCCGGATCCAGATCGTCGTCATGGAGGGCGACGAGACCGGCCAGGAACTGCTGGAGCAGTCCCTGCGGGTTCTTGACGGCGAACTGCTCGGTCTCGACCTGGAGCTCCGGCGCTTTGACCTGTCGCTGGAGAGCCGGCGCGCCACGTCTAACGAGATCGTCGACGAGGCCGCCGTCGCCATGCGGGAGGCGGGGCTGGGCCTGAAGGCGGCAACCATCACGCCGGAAGGCGCGGGAGACGTTGGGTCGCCCAACCGCATCCTGCGCGAGCGCGTCGACGGGAAGGTGATCGTCCGCACCGGACGCCGCCTGCCGGGGGTGGCGCCGATCGCCGGCGTCTACCACCCCATCTCGGTCGTGCGGATGGCCGTTGAGGACGCCTACGGCGCGGCGGAGCGCCGGGAGGGGGACGCCGGCGCCGTCGACGAGGTCGCCTTTCGCACCGAGCGGATCACCCGCTCCACCTGCCAGGCGGTCGCCGAATACGCCTTCCGCGCCGCCGCCAGGATGGGAGCCCGCGTCTACGGGGGGCCGAAGTGGACGGTCTCGCCCGTCTATGAGGGCATGCTCAAGGAGGAGATGGACGCGGCGGCGGCTCGCCATCCGGAGATCGCCTACCAACCCGTTCTCATCGACGCCACCTATGCCGGGCTGCTGTCCGGCGCCACCGACGTCCCGCTGGTCATCCCGGCGCTCAACCGCGACGGTGACTGCCTGTCGGACCTGGTGCTGCCGATGTTCGGCTCGATCGCCGGCGCTGAGTCCGTCCTGCTCGCCTTCGACGAGACCTACGACACGACGGTGGCGATGGCCGAGGCCCCCCACGGCACGGCACCGGCTCTGCTGGGAAAGGACCTGGCGAACCCGCTGGCGATGATCCTGGCCGGTGGGGCTCTGCTGCGCCACGCCGCCGACCGCCACGGCAGCGCCTGTGACCGCGCCTCGCGCGCGATCTATGAGGGCACGCTGGAGACGATCGCCTCCGGCACCAAGACGCCGGACCTGGGCGGGAGCGCGGGCACGACGGACTTCACCTCGGCGGTCGTTGAGCGGGTGCGGACGAAGCTCGACGTGTGGTCCTCGCTGGGGTCCTGACCGCCGGCGCCTGATAAGCGGGCGGCGCCTGAGCCTGCGGTCCTGAGCTTGCGGTCCTGACCGCGGTCGAGCCGCCGGGCACTCCAGTTTCCGGGGAGTCGCACCGGGGTTCTCCCCTTCGCCAACCGGGTAGTTCAGTACCTGGATTCCGTCCGGCCCCCAGGCTAGGGTTACGAACATATGTTCCAGGTTTCCATAAGGCGATTCCGCGCCCTGATGACGCTGGTGGACGACGTCCTCGGCGACCCTCCGACTCCCCCCGCTCCTCATCCCCACCGCCGGCCGGTGCGGATCGAGCGGGATCGCCGTCCAGGGTCCGTTCCGTCCCGGCCCGCCCACTGCCTCTCCCCTGTCCGGCCACGTCCGGACCGCAGCCGGCGCGATCGCGTCAGCTGAGCCGGAAGCGGCCCGTGGCTCGCCCGCCGCTCGTCGGCGGAGCCGACGGGCTGCCCGCAAACTGGCGTCCGCACCCCGGAGACGCAGGCGGGGGCGACAATCCGAGTCGTGGCAGACAACATTTCGCGGGCGAGTGTCGATTTCGCAGATCGTCGTTCGTCTTACTGCGACACGTTGGTCACGACGCGGAGGTAGTGATGAAGTACATCATGCTCATCTATCAGGGCTCTGCCCTCGAGCGACAGGCCGCGCTGCCCGAGGAGGAGCAGAAGCAGGTCTACGCCGACTATCAGGGCATCAACGAGACCCCGGGCGTCACGCCCGGGCTGCCGATGGGTCTCCCCCAGAACGCGACCACGGTGCGGGTTGAGGGCGGCACGACTCTGACGACCGACGGCCCGTTCGTCGGCATGAAGGAGGCGGTCGGCGGTTGGTTCATCCTCGAGGCCGACGACCTTGACGCGGCCATCGAGGTCGCCGCGCGCGTCCCGGCAGCCCGGTACGGCGGCGCCGTCGAGATCCGCCCATCGGAGGTGTATTGGTAGCCACCCTCGATGACGTGTTCCGCGAGGAATGGGGCCGGGTTCTGGCCGGCCTGATCGGCTTCCTCGGCGACTTTGACCTCGCCGAGGAAGCCGCGCAGGAGGCGTTTGCCATCGCCGCCCATCACTGGCCCCGCGACGGCCTGCCGGCCAACCCGCGGGCCTGGCTGATGCGGACGGCTCGCAACCGGGCCACGGACCGCATCCGCCGCGACCGCACCCTGGCCACCAAGGTCGATCTCCTCGCCAGTGCCGATCGTGGCGACGATGAGCCGATGGACACCAGCCCGTTTCCCGATGAGCGCCTGGAGCTCATCTTCACCTGCTGTCACCCGGCGCTCGCGGTCGAAGCGCAGGTCGCGCTCACCCTGCGCACGCTGGGCGGCCTGACCACCGACGAGATCGCCCGTGCCTTCCTGGTGCCGGAGCGCACCATGGCCCAGCGCCTGGTGCGGGCCAAGCGGAAGATCAAGGCGGCGCGGATCCCGTTCCGGGTGCCGCCGGCTCACCTGCTGCGCGAGCGGCTCGATGCCGTTCTTGCCGTCGTCTATCTGATCTTCAACCAGGGCTACGGCGGTCGCGACGAGCTGGCGGCCGAGGCCATCTGGCTGGGCCGGGCGCTGACCGAACTGCTGCCTGAGGATCCGGAGGTTCACGGCCTGACGGCGATGATGCTCCTGCACGATTCACGTCGCGATGCCCGCTTTCGCGACGGCGAACTGGTTCTGCTCGCCGATCAGGACCGCTCCCGCTGGAACACCCCCCAGATCGCCGCCGGCCGCGCCGAGCTTGACCGCGCGCTGGCCCTGGGCGGCCGCGGGCCCTACGTCCTGCAGGCCGCCATCGCCTCCCTGCACGCTGAGCTGCCCTGCGACTGGGTGGAGATCGCCGCGCTGTATGGAGAGCTGGCTCGGCTGACCGGCTCACCGGTCGTTGAGCTCAACCGGGCCATCGCCGTTGCCGAGACCGAGGGCCCGGAGGCCGGGCTGCGGATCGTCGACGGACTCGGTCTTCACGACTTCCAGTACCTGCACTCGACCCGGGCCGAGCTGCTGCGACGTCTCGGCCGCACCGACGAGGCGCGTGACGCGTATCGACGAGCGAGGGAACTCGCCGAGGATGGCGCCGAGCGCCGCTTCCTTGACCGCCGGCTGACCCAGCTGACCGCCCCGCCGGCCGGCGGTTAGGCGCTGCCGAGAACCAGGCCGGTCCGGGGTCAGGCGCTGCCGAGAACCTGGCCGGCGAGGAGGATGAGCCCGGACGGCTCCCCGCGCAGAGTGCCGGTGGAGTTCTGCGCCAGCGAGATCAGGACGGCGATGAACGTGCCCAGGCCGAGAACGAGACAGATCACCAGCAGGATGAGCACCTGCGGGTTGGCGCGAAGGAAGTCGACCAGTGCACGCACCAGGTGAGATGGTGGCACGTCACGCCGCCGGGGTCGGCAGCGGGTCGGCAGCGGGCCGAGGAAGCGTGCCAGAATGCTCGGATGACGACATCAGACAATGAGGGTGAGCCGATCACCGAGGAGGGGCTCACGGCTCTCAAAGCCGAGATCGCCGAATTGGAGACAACCGGCCGCCGCGACATCGCGGCCCGGATCCTCACCGCCCGGGGGCATGGCGATCTCAAGGAGAACGCCGAATATCACGCCGCCAAGGAGGATCAGGCGCACCTGGAGACGAGGATCAATCGCCTCCGGCAACGTCTGCGCAATGCCGTTGTCGTCGACACCGTGGCCAACGGGAGTTCGGTCTTTGCCTTTGGCAGCTCCGCCGAGGTGCGTGACGAGGGGACCGGCGAGGTCCACACGTGGACGATTGTGGGCGCCACCGAGGCCGACCGGGCCCAGGGGAAGCTCTCCGCCGAGTCGCCCGTGGCCCGGGCGCTGATCGACCGCGCCCCCGGTGACACGGTTGAGGTGGCCACCCCCCGGGGCGTGCGCCGCCTCAAGATCGAGCGGATCCTGTAGGGCTTCCGTCGGACCGGCGGTCGCGGGCGCGGCGCTCCAACGCAAAAAAGACCCCGCCGCGCGGAGCGCTGGCGGGGTCAGATAAGAACCGGCGGCGACCTACTCTCCCAGGCCCTTACGGGCCAAGTACCATCGGCGCTGAGGGGCTTAACGGCTCTGTTCGGAAAGGGAAGAGGTGTTTCCCCCTCGCCATAGCCACCGGAAACTTGTCAAGGCCGCCGTCCCCCGCCCGAAGGCGAGGACCGCTCTTCGCGGGCCTTCAAAACCACACAGCGCCAATGCAACGGGTAATAAATATCCGTCAAGCCCTCGACCCATTAGTACCGGTCTCCTACGGATGTCACCATCCTTCCAGATCCGGCCTATCAACCTGGTGATCTTCCAGGGGTCTTACTCCCTCAAAGGGGATGGGAGAGCTCATCTTGAGGCCGGCTTCCCGCTTAGATGCTTTCAGCGGTTATCCGATCCGCACGTAGCTAACCTGCGGTGCCCTTGGCAGGACAACAGATACACCAGAGGTGCGTTCATCCCGGTCCTCTCGTA
>DASSZQ010000146.1:0-18909 GCA_035702755.1 Solirubrobacteraceae bacterium
GATGCCTGGGGCTCGCCGTCCTTCTCGCCCGTCCCGTCCTTAAGCTCGCGCTTGAGGACCTTGCCGGTGGGATTGCGGGGCAGCTCGTCCAGGAACACGATCTCCCGGGGGACCTTGTAGCGCGCCAGGTTCTCCTTGACGTAGTCCTTGAGATCGTCCTCGCCGGCGTTCTGCCCGCCGCGCAGGACGACGAACGCCTTCAGCCGCTGGCCGAACTTCTCATCCTCCACGCCGATCACCGCCGCCTCCTGGATCGCCTCGTGGCCGGCGAGCAACTCCTCCACCTCGGCGGGGAAGACGTTCTCGCCGCCGGAGACGATCATCTCGTCGTCGCGGCCGTCGATGAACAGGCGCCCCTTCTCGTCGAAATGGCCGACATCGCCGGAGGACATGAGCCCCTCCAGCTGCTCCTTGGTCTCGCCGCCGGTGTAGCCCTCGAACTGGGCGCTGTTGCCGACGAAGATGCGGCCGGTGGTGCCCGGCTCGGTGACCTCCCGGCCGTCGTCGTCGAAGATCTTGACCACGACGCCGCGCACGATCCGGCCGACGCTGCCGGGCTCCTCGGCGAGGTCCTGCGGGGTGGCGATCGTCGCGTAGGCGATCTCGGTGGAGCCGTACATGTTGTAGACGACCGGCCCAAACGCCTTCAGCGAGCGCTTGACCAGGTCGGTGCTCAGCGCCGAGCCGCTGACGAAGATGACGTTGAGCGCCGACAGGTCGCGCTGGTTGATCGCCGGGTCGCCGACCTCCAGGATCCGCTGGAGCATCACGGGGACGACGACGAGCGCCGCGGCGCGGTTGTCCTGGAGGCTGTCGAGCACCACCTCCGGGTCGAAGTGGCGGCGGACGACGAGCGTCGAGCCCAGTGCCAGCCCCAGCGCCATGCTGGCGAACCCCAGCGCGTGGAACATGGGCACGGCCAGCTCGGTCGTCTCGCGCGCCCGGAATGGGACCTTGCTCAGCAGCCCGCCGATGAGGCCCAGCGACCGCGGCTCGTCGCGGGGCGCGCCCTTCGGCGTTCCCGTGGTGCCGCTGGTGAGGATGACGATCTTGGGTGACCGCCCGGATTTGGGCGGCGAACTCGTGTCGCCGCCGTCGACGAGCGACTCCAGCGAGTCATTGACCCGCTCCGGGTGCTGGGGATCGTCCTCGACCCAGGCGCGCCAGCGGCCATGGGCCGGCTCCACACCCTCCAGCGCGGACGCGTACTCGTCGTCGTAGACGAGCAGGTCGGTGCCCTCCCGGGTGGCCACCTCCCGGATCTGCGGCCCGGCGAACGAGGTGTTGAGCAGGATGATCTTCGCCCCGCACTTGGCGGCGGCGAACACGGCCTCCAAAAAGCCGCGATGGTTGCGCACGAGGATGGCGACCCCGTCGCCGGGCTTCAGCCCATCCCGGCGCCAGGCGTTGGCGATCGCGTTGGTGCGCTGGTCAAGCTCGGCGTAGGTGACGTCGCCGCGCTCGTCGCGGATCGCCACCCGGTCGCCGTTGCGGATCGCGCCGATGGTGACCGCGCCGGCGAGCAATCCGTGGCGCTCGAAGGCGAGCAGCATCTGGGCGACCTTGTGGGGCAGCTCAGGGCGCACCATGCCGCTGCGAATGCACACGGCCGCGAAGTAGGCCTCATCGCCGAAGCGCTCGATGAGGTTCAGGCCCCCACCGACCAGGCCCTTCACCTCATCTGGGAGCAGGCCCAACAGATCGATATCTACCATCGTTCTCTCCTCACCAGGTCGCCGCAGGTTATGGGATCAGGTACCGAACCCGCGCCAGTAGGTGTGGTGGTTAGCTTGAACCCCGACGGGTAGTACCGAGCCGATGCTCGCCTCATTGATTACCCGGCCACTGCGAATTGCCACACGCAGTGCCCAGATAACCCTTCACGGAGCCCATGAGGCCGTCGAACTGGCCGAGGGGCTGCTCGGCCTCGTCGCCGGCCGGCTCATCGGCCACAACGGCCACAACGGCCACAACGGCGACTACGGCCACGAGGCCGCGGAGGGCGCCCGCCGCTCACCGGAGCCGGAGGCCTGGCGCGGCCCCGCCGCGAGCTCCACCTCAGCGCCCGCCGACCGGGCAGCGCCGGCCGCGCGGCCGACCGCCACGCCCGGCGCAACGGAGACCACGACCACACCGACGTCCCCGGCCACGGCCGCGCCGACCGAGCCCGCCGCCGCCCCCTCGCCCTCACCGCGCGAGACCCGGCCCCCCGCCCCCGGCACGCCCGGAACCGCCGAGGCGGCCGCGGCGGAGCCGCCGGCCCCGGAGCCGCGCCACGTCGATGCGGAGGTTGAACTGGTGGAGGAGGTGGCCGAGCCGGGCGCCGAGGAGGGAGCCGGTGCCCAGCTGAGAATCGCCGAGCCATGGGACGGCTATGGCTCGATGAAGGCCGCCGACGTGGTCGACCGCCTGGCCACCGCCACCCCGGAGGAGCTGGCCGCCGTCGAGCTCTACGAGGTCTCCGGCCGCAACCGCAAGTCCGTCGTCGCCGCCGCCCAGCGCGCGCTCAAGCGGGCCTCGCCGCCGCGCTGAGGCCCCGGCGACGCCCGCCGACCCGGCGCGCGCGCACCGGGCCGCCACCCACGGGGGATGACGGCCCAGTGCGGTCCTCCTCCGCACGCCTCAGCTCAGGGAGTAGATCCCGGGGATGTAGATGAACCCGCCGTCTCCGGGATAGATGTAGCCGCCACCGCCGTAGCCGTACCCACCGGCTCCGTAGCCGCCGTAGCCACCGTCACCGTAGCCGTAACCACCGGGGCCGTACCCGCCGGCGCCGTAGCCATAACCGGACCCACCGCCGGCGGACCCGCTGACGTCGGTGGACGCCGGGGTCCAGCTCACCGAGAACGACGATCCATCAGTCGAAAGCCCGGAGGGCGTCGCCCCCGCCGATCCCGTCGCGGAGCCACCGGAGTAGCTGGCGAACCCCATGCCGGAGGCGCTGGGGCTGAGCGTCACCGCCGAGGCCGACCACGCGGGGTCCGAGATCGTCCCGGTGTGCCCGCCGACGGTCGTGGCGCTGGCACCGGTGAACGTCACCTTGCCGAAGTCGGCAAGTGACAGCGGGGTGCAGTCGGACGTCGTCTGAGCACACTGCGACGGCGCCTCGGCGATCCACTCGGCACTTGACACGTCCGGATTGCTCATCTGCAGGGTCCGGTTAAACGACGCGCCGGTCGTCTGGTCAGAAAGGGCAATGGTGACGTTGGAGCCGCTGACCGTCACCCGGCTGAACATGTGGTCGCCGGGGTGAATCGCCATGTTGATCTTGACTGGCGCCGCCGGCACCAGCTCATACCACGCGAAGTAGCTGGCGGCCCCGCCGGATGAACAGTCGGCCTCGGTGCCGGCCTGCTCCAGGGCATGGTTCTGACCGGCGCCGCCGAGTCCCACCCAGAAGGCCGAATAGGCCTGACCCTGGGTGCAGTTGGCAGTTGGCGCCACCCAGCTGCCGGACACGCTCTTGAACTGCGTCGATGAGTTGGCGCCACCGGCCACGTAGCCGGACCAGTTCTCGCTGGAAGCCTGCTGCACGTCGGTTGCCGCCGTCGCCATCGGAACGGCGCCGAGCGTGCAGGCGGCCGTCGCGGCGAAGAGGGGAATCACACGCTTGAGTTTCATGAACTCAAGGTGCTCCGCGCGGCGAAGAGCCCTTTACGAGTTGATGAAGAGGTTGATCAGTGGGAGTGTCAGCCCGCGACCACCGCGCGCGCCTTGGCCAGGCGGACCGCCGCCGACAGGGTCGCCAGGTCATAGGCATCCTGGTGGCGGTGGCCGTTGATGAAGAACGTCGGTGTCCCGGACACGCCGCTCAGGTCCGCCGACTCCACGTCTTCGGCGATCCGCCCCGCACCCTTGCGCTTGCGCATGTGCTCGCGGAAGCGGTCCATGTCCAGTCCCAGCTCCTGCGCGTAGCCGAGCACGGCCCGGGTGGTGAGCGCGTCCTGATGGGTGAGCATCAGGTCATGCATCTCCCAGAATCGTCCCTGGGCGGCGGCCGCCTCGGCAGCCTCAGCGGCCAGCTGGGCGTGGGGGTGCACGTCGTTGAGCGGCAGATGGCGCCACACGTAGCGCAGCTCGCCGAAGTCGGTGAGAAGCTCGCGCACAACGGGCTCGGCCTGCCCGCAGTACGGGCACTCCAGGTCGCCATACTCGACGAGCGTCACCGACGCCTCGAGCGGGCCCCGGATGTGGTCGCGCTGAGGGTCGACGGGCACGGCGAGGTCGACGATCGTCCCGCCGCCGCCGACGAGCGCGCGCAGGCGCAAGCGCCGGGGCAGGCGCTCGGTGATCCTGAGCACCAGCGAGGTGGCCACCGGCGCCAGCACCAGGGTGGTGAGCACGCCGAGCTTGGCCTCGGCCAGTGTCCGCCCTCCGAACGCGAGGGTGGCGATGAGCAGCGAGACCGTGAAGCCGATGCCGGCGATCGCGCCGCCCCCCAGCACCGACGCCCAGCCCACCGGCAGCGTGATCCGGCCGCGGCCGGCGCGCGTGAGCAGCGCGGCCGCACCGGAGATGCCCACCGGCTTGCCGACGAGATAGGCGATGACGATGCCGAGGGTGACCGGTGAGGTGTAGGCCCGTTCCAGAAACGGCCCGTTGATGACAAACCCGGCGTTGACGAGCGCGAACAGCGGCACGACGACGAAGCTGGTGAACGGATGAAACAGGCGCTGCCAGCGCTCGTTGGGCGAGATGGCCGACCGCAGTCCGGCGCGTGCCGACTGCTCCAGCTCCGAGGTCGGCTGCTCGCGAAACACGCGAAACAGATCGGTGGCCCGCTCCAGGTCCGAGCGGTTGGCCGGATAGGCGATGGTGAGCAGCCCCAGGGCCAGGCCGACGACCACGGGATCGATCCCGGAGTTGAGGAAGGCCACCCAGGCGGCCACGCCGCCGGCCAGGTACACCGCCCCGTTCTCCACGCCGCGGAGGCGGGCGAGCAGGATGAGCACAAAGACGGCGACGCCGATCGCCAGGGCGGTCACGTCGATGGTGGTGGTGAAGGCGACGGCGATGACCACGAGGCCGACGAGGTCGTCGACGACGGCCACGGTGAGGATGAACGCGCGCAGGCTCGGCGGGAACCGCCGGCCGACGAGCGCCAGCATGCCGAGCGCAAACGCGGTGTCGGTCGACATCGCCGCGCCCCACCCGCTGCGCGACGCGTCCCCGGCGTTGAGGGCCAGGTAGATGAGGACGGGGATCACCATCCCGCCGATGCCGGCCACGAACGGGAGCGCCAGCCGCCGGCGGTCGCGCAGTTCGCCGAGGTCGAACTCGCGCCGCGCCTCCAGCCCCACGACGAAGAAGAACAGCGTCATCAGCCCGTTGTTGACCCAGTGGCGCAGATCCTGCGCGATACCGGCATGGCCGATCCGGATCGACAGCGTCGTCGTCCACACACCCTCGTAGGACCCGGGGCTCACGTTGACCCAGACCAGGGCGGCCAGCGCGGCCGCCAAAAGAATGGCCGCCGACCCCGTCTCGGTGCGCAGGAACTCGCGCAGCGGGGCCTCGAGGTTGCGCGCCCAGGCGGTTCGGCCTGACAGCAGGCGCGCGGGACCGCTGCCGCCTTCCGGCTCCGGCTCCGGCTGGCCGAGTGGGACATCAGCGGTCGACACCGCCGCTGAGACTAGCCCGCGCGCGTGTGCGCGAGGGGGCGAGGCCGGGAACGATCCACGGGTAAGATGTCGGTACGCCAATTTCCGAACATCGTGTGCAGTTAACTCGAGAGGAGCCAGACCATGTCAGCCACCGAACCACTCGTCTTTGACGCGCTGCGCACGCCGCGGGGGCGGGGCAAGGTGAACGGCTCGCTGCACGCCACCAAGCCGGTCGACCTCGTCGTCGGTCTGATGCACGAGCTGCTGTCGCGCAACCCTGACTTTGATCCGGCCCGGGTCGATGACGTGGTGCTGGGGTGCGTGACCCCGGTGGGCGATCAGGGGGCCGATATCGCCAAGACGGTGGCGATCAAGGCCGGCCTGCCGGACACCGTGTCCGGGGTGCAGCTCAACCGGTTCTGCGCCTCCGGGCTGGAGGCGGTCAACATCGCCGCCCAGAAGGTCGCCTCCGGCTGGGAGGACCTGGTGCTGGCCGGCGGCGTGGAGTCGATGTCGCGGGTGCCGATGGGCACCGACGGCGGCGCGTGGGCGATGGATCCGGAGACCAACTACGACACGTCGTTCATCCCCCAGGGGATCGGCGCTGACCTGATCGCCACGGTTGAGGAGTTCAGCCGCGAGGAGGTCGACGCCTACGCCGCCCGCTCCCAGCAGCGCGCCGCCACCGCCCGGGCGGAGGGGCGGTTTGCCAATTCGGTGGTCCCGGTGCGCGATCTCAACGACCACGTGGTGCTTGACCACGACGAGTTCATCCGCCCGGACACGACGGTGGAGACCCTGGCCGGGCTCAAGCCATCCTTCCAGGCGATGGGCGAGATGGGCGGCTTTGATGCCGTCGCGCTGCAGAAGTACCACTGGATCGAGCGGATCGACCACGTCCACACCCCGGGCAACTCCTCCGGGATCGTCGACGGTGCGTCGCTGGTGGCGATCGGCAATGAGAAGACGGGCGCGGAGCTGGGGTTGCGGGCCCGGGCGCGGATCCTGGCCACGGCCGTCTCCGGCGCCGATCCGACGATCATGCTCACCGGCCCCGCCCCGGCAAGCCGCAAGGCGCTGGCCAAGGCCGGCCTGACCGTCGATGACATCGACCTGGTGGAGATCAACGAGGCGTTCGCCGCGGTGGTGCTGCGCTTCATCCGTGACATGGGCCTGGACATCGACAAGGTCAACGTCAACGGCGGGGCGATCGCCATGGGCCATCCGCTGGGCGCGACCGGAGCGATGATCCTGGGCACGCTCGTCGATGAGCTGGAGCGCCAGGACAAGCGCTACGGGCTGGCGACGCTGTGCGTCGGCGGCGGCATGGGTATCGCGACCGTCGTGGAGCGCATCTGATGGCGGCCCAGAGCGAGACGATCCGCTGGGACCAGGACGCCGATGGCGTCGTCGTCCTCACCCTGGACGACCCCAACCAGTCGGCGAACACCATGAACGCGGCCTATGCGGCGTCGATCAAGGCGACCGTCGATCGGCTGGAGGCCGAGAAGGACGCCATCGCCGGGGTGATCATCACCTCGGCCAAGAAGACGTTCTTCGCCGGCGGCGATCTGAACGACCTGCGGCGGGCCACCCGGGAGAACTCCGACGAGATCGCCACGTTCGTGCGCGAGGGCAAGGCGGTGCTGCGGCGACTGGAGACGCTCGGCAAGCCGGTGGTGGCCGCCATCAACGGCGCGGCGCTGGGTGGCGGGCTGGAGATCGCGCTCGCCTGCCATCACCGGATCGTGGTCGATGACCCCAAGGCCGTGGTCGGCTTCCCGGAGGTCCAGCTGGGGCTGCTGCCGGGCGCCGGCGGCGTGGTGCGCACCGTGCGGATGCTGGGCATCGTCAACGCGCTCATGCAGCTGCTGCTCCAGGGCCAGCGGCTGCGCCCGGCCAAGGCGCTGGAGGTGGGCGTCGTCGACGAGGTCGTGCCCACCCGCGAGGACCTGATTCCGGCGGCCAAGAAGTGGATCGCGGACAATCCGGAGGCTCAGCAGCCGTGGGATGCCGACAAGAAGTACAAGATCCCGGGCGGCACGCCGTCGACGCCGGCGCTGGCTCAGAACCTGCCGGCGTTCCCGGCCAACCTGCGCAAGCAGATCAAGGGCGCCAACTACCCGGCGCCTCATCACATCATGGCCGCCGCCGTCGAGGGGGCGCAGGTCGACTTTGACAACGCGTCGGAGATCGAGGGGCGCTACTTCGTCGACCTCGTCTGCGGCCAGGTGTCCAAGAACATGATCCAGGCGTTCTTCTTTGACCTGCAGCGGGCCACCGGGGACCGCGGGCGTCCGGCCGAGATCGAGCCGTTTGCGCCCAAGAAGGTCGTCGTGCTCGGCGCCGGGATGATGGGCGCCGCGATCGCCTACGTGTGCGCCAAGGCGGGCATGGACGTCGTGCTCAAGGACGTCGACCAGGCGGCCGCCGACCGCGGCAAGGGCTACAGCGACAAGCTCGTGGCCAAGGCGGTGGAGCGCGGGCGCCAGAGCCAACAGGACGGCCAGGCGCTGCTTGAGCGGATCACGCCGACGACCGACCCGGCCGCCGCCGACGGAGCCGAGCTGGTGATCGAGGCCGTGTTTGAGGACCCCAAGGTCAAGGCCCAGGTGTTCTCAGAGATCGAGCCCCATCTCGCCGACGACGCGCTGCTGGGCTCCAACACCTCGACGCTGCCGATCACCTCATTGGCCGAGGGCGTGTCGCGCCCGGCGGACTTCATCGGCCTGCACTTCTTCTCCCCGGTGGACAAGATGCCGCTGCTGGAGATCATCCGCGGGGAGCAGACCTCAGACGAGACGCTGTACCGCGCCCTGGATGTGGCCAAGCTCATCAAAAAGACGCCGATCGTCGTCAACGACAGCCGCGGCTTCTTCACCAGCCGCGTGATCGGCACGTTCATCAACGAGGGCATCTCGATGCTGCTGGAGGGCGTCCCGGCGCAGACGATCGAGCAGGCCTCCTCCCAGGCGGGGTACCCGGCGCCGGTTCTCCAGCTCTCAGACGAGCTCAACCTCAAGCTCATGCGCAAGATCCGCAATGCCGCCAAACAGGCCGCCGACGCCGCCTCCAGCGGCTGGGACGCCCACCCCTCCGAGCAGGTCATCGACCGCATGCTGGACGAGTTCAATCGCCCCGGGCGGCTGGAGGGCGCCGGCTTCTATGAGTACGCGGACGGCAAGCGCACGCGCCTGTGGCCGGGGCTGCGCCAGGCGTTCCCGCCCGTGCGCGACCCGTCGGAGATCTCGCTGAAGGACCTTGAGGAGCGGATGCTCATCATCGAGGCCATCGAGAGCGTCAAGTGCCTGGACGAGGGCGTCATCGAATCGGTCGCCGACGCCAACATCGGCTCGATCATGGGCATCGGCTTCCCCGGCTGGACCGGCGGCGTGCTGCAGTACATCAACGGATACGAGCCGGATGACGCGGGCGCCGCCCATTCAGGCGAGCCTGGAAGGCGAGCGGGCGGCAAGCCCGCGGGCCTTCCCGGGTTCGTCGCCCGCGCCCGCGAGCTGGCCGCCCGCTACGGCGAGCGGTTCGAGCCGCCGGCGTCGCTGGTGGAGAAGGCCGAGCGCGGCGAGATCTACTCCGACGAGGAGGCGCTCGTCACCACCTGACGAGTCCGCCGCCGGCTAGCGTGACGGCCGCATGACAAGCGGCGGCCGCGGCGAGGGCGTCAGTACAGACCCTCGCCGCGGGCGTAACGCTCGGCCCGCTCGCGCTCGTAGCCGGCGGCGTCGAAATCCGGGCTGGTCAGCGAGCGCAGGATCTCGCCCTGCGGCGGCAGGTCCGAGCGCGCGATGTGCCGCTCCGGATTCCACAGATCAGACCGGATGAGCGCCTTGGGACACTGCGTGTAGGCCTCCTCGATCTCCACCAGCAGCCCCAGGCGGGGGATCTTGCCGGCGACGGCGCTGGCCGCCAGCAGTTCCTGGTCGTCGATGACCGTCGCCCGCCCGTTGACGCGGAAGGTGTCGCCCACGCCGGGGATGAGGAACGGCAGCGCGATCCGCGGGTCGGCGAGCAGGTTGGTCAGGGTGTCGGCGATCCGGTTGCCGGGCCGGTCCGGGATCAGCAGGGTGCGCTCGTCGAGGATCTGGACGAAGCCGGCCGGATCGCCGCGGGGAGAGACGTCAAGGCCTCCGTCCGGCCGCGCGGTGGCCACGCACACAAACGGCGAGCGCTCGATGAACTGGCGCGTCAGGTGGTTGAGCCGGTCGGCGATCTTGGCCAGCACGGTCTCGGCAGGCGCGCCGATGACCTCGCGCAGGGCGCGCTCGTCGCCGATGGTGCGGGCCGTCGCCACGCGGCCAAGTCTAAGCAGGCGGTGCGCTACCGTGCGCGCCCGTGACCGATGACACCATCCTGTCCGAGCAGCTTGAGTACTACCGGGCGCGGGCTTACGAATACGACAAGTGGTGGCTGCGCGAGGGCCGGTTTGACCGCGGAACGGAGGCGAACGCCCGCTGGTTTGCGCAGACGACGGATCTGGAGCGGGCCCTGGCCCGGTTCCGCCCCCACGGCGAGGTGCTGGAGCTGGCCTGTGGCACCGGACTGTGGACGCGCCGCCTCGCCGACTACGCCACGCACGTCACGGCCGTCGATGCCGCCCCGGAGGTGCTGGCGATCAACCGGGCGCGGGTCGGCGACCCCACCGTCACCTACATCGAGGCCGACCTGTTTGCCTGGCAGCCGGAGCCCGGAGCCTATGACGCCTGCGTGTTCACGTTCTGGCTCTCCCACGTCCCCCCGGACCGGTTCGCCCCCTTCTGGGACCGGGTGGGGCGGGCGCTCAAGCCCGGCGGCCGGGTCTTCTTCATCGACAGCGCCCGCACCGAGGCGTCGACCGCGGCCGATCACCGGCTCCCGGCCGAGGATGAGACGACGATGACCCGCCGACTCGATGACGGTCGCGAGTTTCAGATCATCAAGCGCTTCTATGACCCGGAGACGCTGTCGGCGGAACTCGCCACGCTCGGCTGGGAGTGCGAGGTCGACACCACAGGGGAGTTCTTCATCTACGGCACGGCCACCGGCCGCCCGTAGATCGCCCCCACAAACAGCTGTACGAGCGGATCAACGAGGCTCTCGTCACCGGCGAGCGTGGGGTGCGCGCCCGTCATGGCCACGTGAAAGCTGCGCTCCACCGTCCACACCAGTGAGGCGGCGAGCGCCCGGCTGTCGGCGCCGGGCGGCGCGATCCCGGCGGCCCGGTCGCGCTCGATCATGCGCGCCAGCCGCGCCGTCGCCTCCCCGTGGACCTCAAACCAGATGGCGCGCAGCTCCGGCACCGCCGGCCACTCCTCGGCCACGGCGACGAGCACCCGCGCGTGCTGGGAGGCGGTCCGGATCACGTTGGCCAGCGCCTCCTGGATCGCCTCGTCCGGAGAGCCACGCCGGGGCTCAAGCAGCGGCCGCATCTCCTCGCCGACCTCCATGCTGATGCGACGCATGAGCCGGACGACGACATCGGCCTTGGAGGAGAAGTGCTCGTAGAACGAGGTCCGCCCCACCCCGGCCGCCGACAGGATCTGGGCGACGCTCAGCTCCGAGAGGGGCGTCGCCTCCAGCAGCTCGGCGGTGGCGCCGAGCACGGCTTCGTAGGTCCGCGGGCGGCGGCCGCGGCGACCGGCCGCTGGAGTCCGGGGCCGCGCGGTCGTCATCAGACCCCCAGCGAGCGCCCGACGATCTCCTTCATGATCTCGGTCGTGCCGCCGTAGATCCGGGTCACGCGGGCATCCACGTACGCACGGGCGATGGGGTACTCCAGCATGTAGCCGTAGCCGCCGTGCAGCTGCACGCAGCCATCGACGACCCGCCCCTGCAGCTCGGTCGCCCACCACTTGGCCATGGCCGCGTCGACCGCCGACAGCTCACCGCGGTTGAGCGCCAGCACCGCCTGATCGCAGAACGTCGTCGCCAGCTCGATCTCGGTCGCCATCTCGGCCAGAACAAACCGCGAGTTCTGAAACGAGCCGATCGGCTGACCGAACGCGGTGCGCTCCTTGACGTAGTCAAGCGTCGCCTGCAGCGCCCCCCGGGCCGCGGCCACCGCCGACAGCGCGATGCTGAGCCGCTCCTGGGCCAGGTTGGCGGTCATGTAGCGAAAGCCCTGCCCCTCGTCGCCGAGCAGGTTCTCCGGCGGCACCCGGACCTCATGGAAGAAGAGCTCGGCGGTGTCCTGGGCATGCTGGCCGACCTTCTCCAGGTTGCGCCCGCGCTCAAACCCGTCCATCCCGCGCTCCAGGATGAGCAGGGAGATCCCGGCGTGGCGCTGGCTGGGATCGGTCTTGACCGCCGTGATGACCAGGTCGGCGTTGATGCCGTTGGTGATGAACGTCTTGGATCCGCTGACGACGTAGCCCTCGCCGTCCCGGACCGCCGTGGTGCGCAGGCCGGCCAGATCGGAGCCCATCTCCGGCTCGGTCATCGCCACCGCGGTGATCAGCGACCCGTCGGCGATTCCGGGAAGCCACCGCTCGCGCTGCTCGTCATCGCACAGCTCCAGGAAGTAGGGCAGGCAGATGTCGTTGTGCAGCGTGATCCCCAGCCCGCTGCCGGCCGCGCCAGCGACGCTGAGCTCCTCGTTGACGATCTGGTTGAAGCGAAAGTCCGCGACGCCGGCCCCCCCGTGGATCTCCGGGACCTGCATCGCCAGCATCCCCTTCTCCGCCGCGCGCCCAAACAGCTCGCGCGGGACGATGCCCTCGCGTTCCCACTGCGGCTGGTGGGGGGCGACCTCCTCGGCCACGAAACGCGCCACCGACTCGCGGAAATCGATGTGCTCAGATTCAAACAGCGTCCGGCGCATGTGGGGCAGTAGTCTCGCAGAGGTGCCGCCAGGGCCGCAGACACCGCCGGTCCGGCGCAGCGCCGGGGCGCCCACCCGGGCGCAGGCCGCGATCCTGTCGGCCACGGAGCAGCTGCTCACCGAGCGGCCGCTGCACCAGCTGAGCGTCGGCGACATCATCGCCGCCGCCGGCATCTCGCGGACGAGCTTCTACGCCCACTTCGCCTCCAAGACCGCGGTCATCGCGGCCTGCCTGCGCGACGTCATGGATGAGGTCGTCGACGCCGTGGCCCCGGCTCAGGAGGGCGCCGTCGGCGGCGGGGACGGCGACGCCGCGATCCGGCGCGGTCTTGAGCGGTGGGTGGCGGTGTGCCGCCGGCACGGGGCGCTGCTGCGCGCGGTCAGCGAGGAGTGGCCCCACGATGCGGAGCTGCGCGCGCTGTGGTGGGAGATGCTCGGCTCGATGGCCTCGGGCACGGCCGCGCTGGTCAGCGCCGCCCGGCGCCGCGGCCGGGCGCCGGCCGGAGCCGACGCCGCCACCCTGGCCGCCTGCCTGATGTGGGGTTATGAGCGCGTGCTCCACGTGGCCCTCGTCGGCGACGCCGTGGGGCTTCCCGGGCCGGACGCGATCGTCGAGCCGCTGACCCAGATGATGGTCGGCGGGCTCTACGGGCGCTCGCTGTAGCGCCGCGCAGCACGGCGCGTAGCATGTGTCGGCACGGTGCGCCTTTTGGAGCAAGAGTCGCTCGGCCGGCACCTGGATGCGCTCTACCGCGCCGCGTGGGCGCTGTGCGGCTCACGGGAGGACGCCGAAGATCTCGTCCAGGACACCTTCGCCCGCGTCCTCGCCCGGCCGCGTGTGATCCGCGGTGACGAGCGCGGCTACCTGTTGCGGGCGCTGCGCAACACGTTCTACTCGCGCCTGCGCACCGACTCGCGCCGCCCCCAGACCGCCGCCATGCCGGAGGACGCGCCGTTCCCGGACGGCCGCACGGCACAGCAGCCGGAGCGGGCGACCGAGGTCAAGGAGATCCTGGAGGCGATCGCGGCGCTGCCGGAGGACTTCCGTCTGGCGATCGTGGCCGTCGACATCCTCGGCCTGTCCTACGCCGAGGCCGCCCGCGCGCTGAGCACGGGTGAGGCGACGATCACCACCCGGCTGTATCGAGCCCGCCAGCGGATCAGTCGCGCCTTCCCCCCGCCCTCCGACGACGAGCCCGCCCGGGAAGGATCCGGGTCACGGCGGAGTCTTGCCTGATGAAGGGAGCTCGATGACAGACAAGCGGATGCCCCCGGAGGCCGAGCTGACGCGACTGGCCGACGGAACGCTGCCCGGCGACCGGGAGGCTGAGCTCCGGGCCGAGGTGCGGGACGCTCCGCAGCTCGCCGCCGCCCTGGCCGAGCAGGAGCACGCCGTCCGGCTGCTGCAATCCGTCGACGAGCCGGCCCCCGCCCGGCTCCAGGCCCGGGTGGCCGGCCACCGGCGCGTGGCCGCCCGGCGCCGTCGGCTCGGCCAGGCGCTGGCTCTGCCCGTGGCGACCGCCCTGGCCGTCCTCATCGCCGGCGTGGTCGTCCTCGTCGGCGGTGGTGCGGGCGCCCCCACGGTTCCGCAAACCGCCCGCCTGGCGCTGTCTGCGGCCACCCTGCCGGGTCCGGCGGTCGATCCGGCCAACCCGTACCTGCTTGGTCTCCGCGGCGCCGGGATCCCATTCCCCAACTGGGGCGCCTCCACCGGATATGCGCCCGCCGGAGCCCGCCGTGACCGGCTCGCCGGCCGCACCGTCACCACCGTCTTCTATCGCGGTCCGACCGGGCGGCGGGTGGGCTACGCGATCGTCTCCGGGCCGCCGTTGGCGGACGTCCGCGGCCGGAGGGTGACGGCCGGCGCCGTCCACTTCACCCTGGCGCGGACCGGCGCCGGGCGCCTGATCACCTGGGTGCAGTCCGGGCACACGTGCGTGGTCGCCAGCCGCACCGTGACCTACGGCCGGCTGCTGGCACTGGTGGGAAGCGGCGGCTGACGCCGGTCGGCTTCGCCGGGACCGGGAAACCGGCAGACTGCTTTGAGTGGGTGCCGAACGCGACCGCCTCCAGCAGGTTCCGCACGGCCGCTCGCCGTGGCGCCACTGGGGCCCCTATGTCTCAGAGCGGGCGTGGGGCACGGTCCGCGAGGACTACAGCGCCGCCGGCGACGCCTGGAGCTTCTTCCCGCATGAGCACGCGCGCTCGCGCGCGTATCGCTGGAACGAGGACGGCCTGGCCGGCCTGTGCGATGACCGCCAGCTGCTGTGCTTCGCGCTGGCCTTCTGGAATGGGCGCGACCCGGTGCTCAAGGAGCGCCTGTTCGGCCTCACCGGACCGGAGGGCAACCACGGCGAGGACGTCAAGGAGTGCTGGTGGTACCTGGACAGCACACCGACCCATTCGTGGATGCGCTGGCGCTACATGTATCCCCAGGCCGAGTTCCCGTACCGGCAACTGGTCGACGAGAACCGGGCGCGGGGGCGCGATCAGCCGGAGTTTGAGCTGCTTGACACCGGCATCTTCGACGACGGGCGCTACTGGGAGATCACCGCCGAGTACGCCAAGGCCTCGCCGGAGGACATCCGGGTCCGGATCAGTGTCCGCAACGCCGGCCCGGAGGCGGCGACGCTCGACGTCCTGCCCACCCTGTGGTTTCGCAACACGTGGTCGTGGGCGCCCCCGGCGCCCGGTCAGGGGATGCCGTCGATCTCGCTGCGCGACGGCGCGCTGGTGGCCGTCCATCCGGAGCTGGGCCACCGCACGCTGACCGCCTCCGGCACACCTCAGGCGCTCTTCTGCGACAACGAGACCAACACCCGGCGGCTGTTCGGACCGGACGCGCCCCCGTCGCCGGCGTACCCCAAGGACGGGATCGGCGATCACGTCATCTCCGGCGCCGCCACCGTCAACCCGGCGCGGCGCGGCACGAAGGCCGCGTTCCACTATCACCTTGAGGTCGGCGCCGGGGAGAGCGCGACGATCGAGCTGCGGCTCTGCGATCCGTCAGACGACACCGGCGCCGATGCCGGCGGGAGCGCCGTCATGGACGCCCGGGCCCGCGAGGCGGATGAGTTCTACGCCGAGCTGGCGCCGCCCGGCACCCCGGACGAGGAGGCGCTCATCCTTCGCCAGGCGCTCGCCGGGATGCTGTGGTCCAAGCAGTTCTTTCACTACGACGTGCTCCGCTGGCTCGACGGCGATCCGGCGTTTCCCCCGCCGCCGGCGGAGCGCCGCCGCGGACGCAACCATGAGTGGACGCACCTGAACAACCGCGACGTCATCTCGATGCCGGACAAGTGGGAGTACCCCTGGTACGCGTCCTGGGACCTGGCCTTTCACTGCGTCGCGCTGGCCCACGTCGACCCGGAGTTCGCCAAGGCCCAGCTGGTGCTCATGTGCCGCGAGTGGTACATGCATCCCAACGGGCAGCTCCCGGCATACGAGTGGAACTTCTCCGACGTCAACCCCCCGGTGCAGGCCTGGGCGGCGCTGCGCGTGCATGAGATCGCCGCCGACGGCGACTTCGACTTCCTGGAGCGGATCTTCCACAAGCTGCTGCTCAACTTCACCTGGTGGGTCAACCGCAAGGACGCCGCGGGCGACAACCTGTTTGAGGGCGGGTTTCTGGGCCTGGACAACATCGGGCCGTTTGACCGCTCCCAGCTGCCGGTCGACGGGATCCTGGAGCAGTCCGACGGCAGCGCCTGGATGGCGATGTTCTGCCAGGACATGCTGGAGATGGCCCTGGCGCTCACCGAGCATGACCGGGTCTACGAGGACGTCGCCACCAAGTTCTTTGAGCACTTCGCGCTCATCGCCGCCGCGCTGAACGACAAGGGGCTGTGGGACGAGGCCGACGGCTTCTATTACGACGTGCTGCGCGCCGACGGCGAGTCGACGCCGCTGCGTGCCCGGTCGGTGGTGGGGCTGCTGCCGCTGGCCGCCGTCACCACCATCGGCCCGGAGACGATGGCGCGGCTGCCGGACTTCTCAGAACGCGCGTCGTGGTTCATCACCAACCGCGCCGAGGGGGAGGAGACCGTGGCCCACATCCAGTCGCAGGTCCACGGCGGCTGGTGGATGCTGTCGATCGTCGACGAGGAGCGTCTGCGCCGCCTCCTGGCCGCGATGCTCGACCCGGACGAGTTCCTCTCCGAGCACGGGCTGCGCGCGCTCTCCCGCAGCCACCGTGACCATCCCCTGACCGTGGCCATCGGCGGGGCGCAGTCGACGCTGGACTACGAGCCCGGCGAGTCGACCACCGGGCTGTTCGGCGGCAACTCCAACTGGCGCGGCCCCGTGTGGTTCCCGGTCAACTACCTGCTCGGCGGCGTGCTGCGCGTCTATCACCGCTATCTCGGCGACGCCTTCACCGTGGAATGCCCCACGGGCTCAGGGCGGCAGATGAACCTCGCCGAGGTCGCCGACGAACTCGCCGACCGCCTGATCGCCATCTTCCGGGAGCGAGACGACGGCACCCGCCCCGTGTTCGGCGGCTACCGCCTTCCCCAACAGGACCCGGCCTGGCACGATCTACTCCTGTTTCACGAGTACTTCCACGGCGAGACCGGAGCCGGACTCGGCGCCTCGCATCAGACGGGGTGGACGGGACTGGTCGCCAACCTGATCATCGATCGGCGCCGTCGCGCCGACGACAGCTGACGGGCTGACGAATGACGGGACCGGCGACCCTCTCCACCAAGCGCCTGGCCCTCGTCGCCGCCATCCTGGCCTCGACCATCGCCGCCGTCGACTCCTCGGCCGTCAACGTCGCCCTGCCCGCCATCCGCAGGGACCTCGGCGGCGGCTTCGCCGCCCAGCAGTGGGTGTCCAACGCCTATCTGCTGACCCTCAGCGCCCTCATCCTGCTCGCGGGATCGCTCACCGACCGCCTGGGGGAACGGCGGGTGTTCACGGCCGGGGTGGCCGGGTTCGGCCTGGGGTCCGGGCTGTGCGCGATCGCGCCCTCCATCGGCGTGCTCATCGTCGCCCGGGCGCTGCAGGGCGTCTCCGGCGCGCTGCTCACCCCGGCCGCCCTCGCCATCATCGTCGCCGTCTTCCCCAAGCAGGAGCGGGGAGAGGCGATCGGCCGGTGGACGGCCTGGGGCGGCATCGGCATCCTCGCCGGGCCGGTGCTGGGCGGCGAGATCGTCGACGTCGCGTCCTGGCGCTGGATCTTTGCCATCAACGTGCCGCTGGTGCTCGTCGCCCTCGGCCTGTCGCGGGTCGCCGTCCCCGGCCGCGCCGCCGGGGCCGGCAGCGCGTCGGTCGACTGGACAGGCGCGGGACTGGCGGCGGCGGGACTGGCCGGCATCTCGTTTGGCCTCATCGAGCAGCCGGTGCTCGGCTGGGGCGATCCCGGGGTGTGGGGCAGCCTGACGGCGGGGATCGCCGTGTTTGCCGGGTTTGTGGTGCACGAGGCGCGCGCCGCGCAGCCGATGCTCCCGCTCAAGCTGTTTGCCCACCGCAACTTCTCGGTGGCCAACGCGCAGACGTTCGCCATGTACGGCGGGATCGCGCTGCTCGGCTTCTTCGTCACCATCTACCTCCAGGAGGTCGCCGGCTACAGCGCGCTGAAGTCCGGGGTCACCGGGCTGGTGCCCACCGTCGTCATGTTCCTGCTCTCGGCGCGGATGGGCCGGCTCGCCGACCGGCTGGGGGCGCGCCCGTTCCTCATCGCCGGCCCGCTGCTCGTCGCCGGCGGCTTCGCCCTCATGCAGCGCTGGGGGACTTCGGTCTCCCTGGTCGCAGACGTGTTCCCCGCGCTGCTGGTGTTTGCGCTCGGCCTGTCGCTGACCGTGGCACCGCTGACGGCCACCGTCCTCTCCGACGCCGCCGAGACCGATGCCGGGATCGCCTCGGCGGTCAACAACGCGATCGCCCGGACCGCCGGGCTGATCGCCGTCGCCGCCGTGGGCGCGGTCGTCTCCTCGTACTACGCCCACGCGCTCGGCTCCGACCTGGCGCCGCGGCTGCCCGCCCGCGCCCAGCCGGCGGTGCGGGCCGCCGCGCGCCGCACGTTCGGCGCCCTCGATGCCGCCGCGCTGCCCGCCGCCGACCGTGGCCTTGCCGCGCGCACGGTGGCCACCGCCTCCCAGGACGCCTTCCATCTGGCGATGGGGATCGCCGCCGGGCTGCTCGTCGTTGCCGGGGCCGGGGGTCTCGGCCTGCGCACCGAGCGGCGCCCGGAGGTGGCGGCAGGTGAGTGCCCGGCCGGTCAGCTGTGCGGCGTTCCCGGCCCCGTGGCCGAGGAGGCGGCCGAGACGGCGGCCGGCGATGCGATGATCACCGCGGCCGGAACCGGGGCAGCACTCAGGCAATCGGCATAGCGACCCAGGAGGTCAGTTCAGACATGAAGGTGGGAATCATCGGAGCCGGCCGCATCGGACAGGCGGCGGCGTCGCGGCTGGTCGCCGCCGGGCACGAGGTCATGCTCGCCAACTCACGGGGGCCGGAGACGCTGGCCGAGCTTGAGCAGTCGCTGGGCCA
>DASSZQ010000238.1:0-2484 GCA_035702755.1 Solirubrobacteraceae bacterium
GGACGGCCGCTCCGGATCGCGGCTACTGTCAGGGCATGAGCACAGCCAACATGAACACATCGCTGGGCACCATCGAGATCGAGTTCTTCGACGATGACGCGCCCAAGACCGTCGCCAACTTCCGCAAGCTCGCCTCCGAGGGCTTCTACGACGGCATCATCTTCCACCGGGTCATCCCGGATTTCATGATCCAGGGCGGCTGCCCCCAGGGCACGGGAACCGGCGGCCCCGGCTACACGTTTGAGGACGAGTTCAACAACCACAAGGTGGTCCGGGGCGCGCTGGCCATGGCCAACGCCGGACCCAACACCAACGGGTCGCAGTTCTTCATCGTCACCGCCGACAGCGCGCCGTGGCTCGACGGCAAGCACACCGTGTTCGGCCGGGTGACCGGGGGCATGGACGCCGTTGACGCCATCGAGGCGACTCCGACGGGCGCTCAGGACCGGCCGACCGACCCCCCGGTGATCGAGTCGATCCAGCTCGATCCCGCCTGATCGCAGGTCGCCGGTCGCCGCACGCGCGGCGGATCGGCCTGCTGTCCGTGAGTGACCAATTGCGACCCTGGCGACAGCACGGCGTGAGGAGGCTCTCGCAGCGCTCACGTCGGTCTCAGGGCCGTCAGGGTTGTTGAGCGGGAGGCCGCACCGGGGTCGACCGCGGCGTGGTGGCTGCCGGGGTCGTCCGCGGCGGTGGCCACCGCACGCCCCCGGCCACCGCGAGTGGTCTGCTGTGAGGCCATGCCGGCAGGGTCTGGGTCGACGACGGCGATGAAGAGAGCCGGGGCAGGTGCGGAGCCTCAGTTTTGTGCGAGATTCGGATCGCGCGGTGCGATTTCGCCCGTGAGTGCGGTATGGCGACGGGTTTGTTCCAGATGGTCAGGCCGCGGTCGGAATTTCGAACGGAGTTGACCCTGGAAGCCCGCGCCGGCGCCCGGGTCCCGGCCGGCGCCCCCTTGGCTGCTGCCGTTGATCGCGCCGCCGCGCCCATCCACTGGGTGGCCCCCGTCCGCGGACGGGCGGCGGCTCGGTGCAGCGGCCCGCCCGGCATCGCGGGAACTTCGGAGAGCCCGAGGAATCCCGCCAGAGCCAGCGTGCGGCGGGCGCAGCAGACCTCTTTCCGGTTCGCAGCCGCAACTCTCGGATCTTGTGCGGGTTGACACTCGGCGAACACCATGCGCCGGGTTTGGACCGTCATCTGCGAGCATGCGCGCATCAGGGGCACGAGGTACATCCTCCGCGGTGTCGTGACCGCGCTCGCGGCTGCCGGGGGAGTATCCGCGGCCGCGGCCCTGTCGGCCACCGCCGCCCCCGCACCGCCGCCGGCGCCGGACACGCTGAACGCCAACGGATCGCTGACCTCCGGACAGTTCATCGCCTCTCCCGACGGCCACTTCCGGGTGACCATGGATGGCAACGGCAACCTCGTCGAGAGCATTTCCGGGGGCCGGGGGCTGTGGTCGACCGGCACCGCCGGTCACCCGGGCGCGCGGGCTCTCATGCAGGTCAACGGCAACCTGGCCATCTATGACACGGCCAACGCCGCCGTGTGGAGCTCCAACAGCCCGGCGGCCTCAGGCTGCCCCCGGCTTGTTCTCCAGGACGACGGCAACCTCGTCATCTACACCGACAAGGCGATCTGGGCGGCGGGGAGCCGGGTCAACCGGCTGAACGGAGGTGATGTTCTCCGGCCGGGGTGGAGCATTTACTCAATCGGCCCGGAGGACTACCGCCTGACGATGGGCACGGGCGGACGGCTGGTGCTCTACGACGCCGCCGGGCGTGACCTGTGGAACACGCCCACCTTCCATCATCCGGGTGCCTACGCGGCGATGCAGACTGACGGCAACCTTGTCGTCTACTCGCCAAGCGGATACGCGCTGTGGTCGACGGCCACCAACGGGCACCCCGGTGCGCGCCTGGAGATGCTTGGTGATGGCAACGTCGACGTCATCGACGGCTCGACGGTCCTGTGGCGGAGCAAGACCTACCACGCGGGTTCGGGCGGCTCGCTGGCGCCGCGGGCGCCGGCTCCGGTCACGTGTCCCGCGCCCGTCTCGCCGGCGCCGACGACGACAACCACGACGACCGTGACGGTCCCCACCGTCGTCACCGTGCCGGTCACCACGCCGGTGCCGCGTCCCGCCCCGCGCCCGCGGGCCCTGCGGATCAAACTGCAGATCAGCTGGACGTGGAACCGCGCCACCACCCGGCTGCGCCGGACGAAGGTGGGCACCCTCCCGTACCGCACTCACTTGGAGGTCCAGTGCCGGGGCCGCGGCTGCCCCCGCGGCAACAGGAAGCTGAGGGCCACGGGGATCGGCGGCGTGCGCCGCCTCCTGCACCGGCTCCGTGGCTGGCGCTACCGGGCGGGGGACCGGATCCTCATCACGCTGACGGCGCCTCGCTACCGGGCCGAGCGCGCCGAGGTCGACATCCGCTGGGGGCGCAAGCCGGGCGTCAGGCTGCTGCGCCGGTGAGCGCC
>DASSZQ010000284.1:0-3328 GCA_035702755.1 Solirubrobacteraceae bacterium
GCGCAGAGAGAGCGAGGTGTCCACCGGTCAGGGCAAAGACTACGCGCCGGGGGCCGCCGGCCCGCCGGTGGCGTAGATCGCCATCCGGTTGACGAGCTCCACGGCACCGCGCACGTGCGCCTGTCCAGCGGGCCCGGGGGCGTCGGCGAGCCGGTCGCGCAGATCGTCGACGAGCTCCGGGGCCCGGCGCCCGGCCAGCTCACAGAACAGCCGTGCCGTCTCGCGGGCGACGTCCGGCTCCACGGTCCAGATCGTCTCAAACAGCCGGGGCTCACCGACCACGTGGGGTCGCTCCCAGGCGACGAGGCAGGCCGAGAACTGCGGCGCGTCGCAGACCACCACCCACTCGCGCATGAGCGGGTCGGTCTGCTCGATGGGAACCTCGGCCGGGGCGTTGGCCGGGGTGCGCAGGGCCGGGAAGTCGGCGAGGACGATCGCCCGCTCGGCGCTGCGGGCGAGCTCGCGCCAGCGCGGCTCGACCTGCCGGTAGAAGCGCTCGTGCTGAAAGGCGGCGACCAGCAGCGGCCGGGGGGACCGGGCGCAGCATTCGTCCTCAAGGGCGCGGCTCATCCAGACGAGGGCGCGCTTGGGGAGCCGGTGGGGGTGCAGGTGGCTGAACTGCTCGCGCAGACCTCCGTAGACCGATGGTCGCGGCTCGGACTCCAGCCGGCGGGCGCGGCTGATGGCGAACGGCAGGGGCAGTCCCTCCTCGCGCGCCCGCAGGACGGCCTGGATGCGGGCCAGGTCCTGCACCGAATAGCGCCGGTGGCCGCTGGGCAGCCGCCGCGGGGTGGGGAACGAGTAACGCGCCTCCCACATCCGCAGCGTGCTCTCGCCGACCCCGGTCTGGGCCGCGACATCCCCGATGCTGAGATCCGGAGTGGGATCCGGCCGGCTCACCGTGTCCGGGCGCTCCCGGTCACCGCACGGTCTCCTCCGCACGGGCGCGAGATCTGCCTGCTGGCCCTCGACATCGCTGCAAACCTACCGGATGGGCCGGGGCCGCTGTGAGCGTTCACGCCGGCGCCGGCGCCAGGTACGGCTCGGCGGCGGCGACGGGTTCGACGTCTGCGCTGGTTTGGAGCGTGCCCAGGAATGCCGCGACGACGTCCGGGTCAAACTGGGATCCGGAGCATCGCGCAAGCTCCGCCCGCGCCGCCGCCGGCGCCATCCCGGCGCGGTAGGGACGATCGGCGATCATCGCCTCGTAGGCGTCGGCAACGGCCAGGATCCGGGCCTCCAGCGGGATGCGCTCGGCCGCCAGGCGATCCGGATAGCCGCCGCCGTCGACGCGCTCATGATGGGCGCGGACCCACGCGGCAATCTGGCGCAGTCCGGCGTGCTCCAGGATCCGTGCGCCGATCTCCGGGTGCTGCTGCATCTCCTGCCATTCCGCCTGGTCCAGCGGCCCCGGTTTGTGGAGGATGGCATCGGCAATCCCCAGCTTGCCGAGGTCGTGGACGATCCCGGCCGCCCGGATCTGCTCGACGCGGTCGTCCGGCAGTCCGAGCGCCACGGCCGTGGCCTCGGCGTAGGCGCCGACCGTCCGGGAGTGGCGGGCCGTGCTCGCGTCCCGCAGGTCGAGCGTCTCGGCGAGCAGCATCACCGCGGCGAGGCGCAGCTCGGCGGACTGCTCGTGAACGGCCGCGGCCTGCTCTGAGTCGCGGCGGCTCTGCGCCACCGCCAGGGCGGCGTGGTCGGCGACCGCCATCAGGTAGGCGATCTGGCTGTCGTCCGGGCGGCGTCCGTTGACCGGCTGATCGACCGAGACGATCCCGAGGATCCTCCCGTCCTGCCCGCGCAGGGGCAGGACGAGCATGTCGTCCGGGTCCCAGCTGTCCGGCCCCGGCGCCGCCGCCGCCGGCGGCGTCCAGAACAGGCTCTCGTCCTCCCAGGCGTGCGCGCCCGCGGGGATCCAGATCGCCCCGCAGCGCTCGTGCTCGGAGCCGAGCACGCTCTCCCATTCACGCCACGGCGCCGCCCGCCCCAGGAGCGTCCGCCGGGCGTCGTCATCGCCGAGCACCAGCACGCACGTCAGCTCCCCCCGCTCGGCGTCAAGCAGGTTGATGGAGACGATGTGGAAGGCCAGCTCGGAGCGGATCGTCTCGGCCAGCGCCTCCAGCACCGGCATCGGCCCCTGGCCGCCGGCGGCGGCCCGGGAGACGGCGAGCATGCTGCGGACGTGGCGCGGGATGGGCTCGTCGGCGGGGTCGTGATGGCGGACGGGCCCCATCAGCCCGGCCCCGTCGCCGGCGGCGAGGGCCCGGTTGCGGCCGGAGCGCTTGGCGTCATACAGGGCGGCGTCGGCGCGCGCCATCAGCGAGCTCGGCTCCGCGTCGCCGGCGGCGACGCCGATCGACACCGTCATGACCCCGTCGACCCCCGCCGGGTGGGGCATGGCGGCGCGCTGCACGGCGGCCCGCACACGCTCAACCGCCTCCAGCGCCTCCTCGGCGGTCACGTCGCGCAGGAGCAGCAGGAGCTCCTCGCCGCCGAACCGGTACGCGACGTCGCCGCGCCGCAGCGCCCCGCGCACGGTGGCGGCGATCTCGCGCAGCGCCTGGTCGCCGGCCAGGTGCCCCAGCCGGTCGTTGTAGGCCTTGAAGTGATCGACGTCGCACAGCGCCAGCGCATATGACCCGCCGCGCTGCTCCCGGCGCGCCGTCTCCAGCTGGAGCAGGTCGTCGGTGAGGGCCCTACGGTTGCGCATCCCGGTCAGCGGGTCACGGCGGGAGTCCTCCACCAGCTGGGCGTTGAGCCGCGCCAGCTCGGTCTCACGCTCGCCCAGGGCGGCCAGCGCCGCGCGCTCGCGGTTAAGCATCTCGCGCAGCCGGCGCTCGAGCAGGGCGCCGCGCACGATGAGCGCCACGCCGGAGAACAGCAGCCCCGCCCCCAGCATGATCCGCGCGCCGGAGGGGGCGTGGGTGGCCAGGGCGTGCAAAAGCGCGGCGATCAGCACCGCGAACAGCGCCGCGGGCAGGATGCCGCCGTGCCGCGCGGGCTCGTTGGCCACGACGGTCGGCTCCGGCCGGCGGGCGGCGACCAGGCCCCCGACGGCGATCATGAGCAGCCCCACGACCCACACCGGGTCAAGCGGCGTCTTGCCGGGGACGTATGTCTGATCGAGCAGCAGTCGGCTCCACATGCCGAATCCGAGCGCCTGCCCGGCCATGCCACCGAGGACGAGCCGGAGCGCCGCCGACCGTGACCCCCGCAGGGTGCCGCCGATCATCGCCTGGAACATGAGGATGGCCGCCGCGATGTAGACAGCCGGGTACACGAGCGCCGAGAGCTTGGGCGCGAGGGCCAGGGTGGAGATGGTGGCCTC
>DASSZQ010000338.1:0-4640 GCA_035702755.1 Solirubrobacteraceae bacterium
GCGTCGCCGGCGACGCGCGTGCTGCTCATCTCCGGCGCCGGGCGGATGTCCCCGGCGGCGGCCCGCGCTGCCGGGGCCAGCGGCTTTGTCTCCAAGGCGTGGGAGGCGCGCGAGGTGGCCCGGGCCGTGCGCATGGTCGGCAGCGGGATGACGCTGTTTGCGCCGACCGCCGAGCAGCCGGCCCCCCTGCTGTCCGACCGCGAGCGCGAGGTCCTTGATCTCATCGCCGCCGGCTCGACGAACCGCGAGATCGCCGAGCAGCTCTATCTATCGCCGCACACCGTCAAGGAGCACACAAGCGCCGTGTACCGCAAGCTCCAGGCGCGCAACCGCGCCGAGGCCGTCCAGCGCGCCCAGCGCATCGGCCTGCTGTCCTGAGCGCCCGCGGAGGCCCGCTCTGGAAGTTTGACGAAGGGGGTTCAGGGCGTCAGCCGAGCAGCCATTCCGTGCGAAACCCGGATTCGCGCTGTCGATTTCGCCCCTCGGTGCCCGCTGGCGACCGGTTTGTTCGAGATCGTCCGGGCCCATCCGGATTTCGGCCAGATCGGTTGCGCGCGGGACCCGCCGCCGGCGCTCCGGCCCGCGTGCGCCCCCTTCACCGCTGCCGTTGACACTCATCCCGCCCCACACCGCGACCCCGCGGCGCCAACCGACCTCAGCGCCGGCGCATCGCCCACTCAATCGCGGGCAGCTTGACCGCGTGCGGGAGGTACTGGGTGGCGAGCATGGCGGCGCGGATCGGCAGCCCGGGCACGACGACGCGGCGCCCGTCGGCCAGGCCCTTGACCCCGGCCTCGGCGGCCTGCTCGGCGGTCACCCACGCCTGGCGGGGAACCGCCTTCTCAAACGACTGGCCGCTGGCCACCTCCCACCCGGCGATGTCCCAGAACTCCGTCGCCACCGGCCCGGGCGCCAGCGCCGTCACGGTCACGCCGGACCCGTGCAGCTCCTGGTGCAGCGCCTCGGAGAAGGTGAGGACGTAGGCCTTGGCCGCCGAGTAGCCGGCCGAGTACGGCAGCGGCTGCATCCCGGCGGTGGAGGCGACGTTGAGGATGGCCCCGCGGCCGTGGCGGACCATCGCCGGCAGGAAGGCCGAGGTGAGGGCGACCGGCGCCTCCACCAGCACCCGGACCTGCTCAAGCTCGCGCTCCGGGTCGGCCTCATGAAACGGGCCGCCGGTGGCAAACCCGGCGTTGTTGACGAGCACGTTGACCTCAAGGCCGAGGGCCTCGATGCGCGCCGGGAGCCGCTGGCGGGAGGTCGGCTTGGCCAGGTCGCAGCCGATCGCTTCGGCCCGGACCCCGTATTCGGCACGCAGTTCTTCGGCCAGCTCATCGAGCTTGGGCTTGCGCCGGGCGACGAGGACGAGACCATGGCCGCGCTGGGCGAGCTCGCGCGCGATCGCGGCGCCGATGCCGGACGAGGCGCCGGTGATCAGCGCGGCGCAATCAGGAGTGGGATCAGGAAGGCTCACCGGTTGACCGCCAGCCTACTTCCTCGGCGTCGGCGGCGCGGCAGATGGCCCGCGGGCACAGGAATGACGGCCGTCCCCCCGAACGGGGGGAAGTCATGTCCAGCCCTGTATCAGTGACCGGGTCACGGCGTAGGTTGAACTGAAGATGAACGCCACCACAGCAGTCGTTTTTCCCGGTCAGGGCAGCCAGACCGCCGAGATGCGCGACCTCGTCGCCGAGGTCCGCCCGGACCTGCTTGAGCAGGTCAGCGAGGTGGTCGGTTCCGACCCGTTCCCCCGCACCGACGAGGGCACCAACTTCGCCCAACCCGCCATCTTCTGCGCCAGCCTCGCCGGCTGGGAAGCGCTGGGCCGGCCCGCCGGTCTGATGGCCGGACACTCCCTCGGCGAACTGGCCGCCCTGGTCGCCGCCGGCGCGCTGGACGAACGCGACGGGCTGGAGCTCGTTGCGCTGCGCGGCCGTCTCATGCATGAATCCGGGCTGCAGGCCGGCGACGGCGGGATGGTCGCCGTGCTCGGCCGCGGCGCCTCAGACCACGCTCCGGAGATCGCCGAGGCGAGCGGGCTGGTCGTGGCCAACGACAACTCCCCGCAACAGGTGGTGCTCTCCGGAGCCAAGGAGCGGCTGCCGGCCGCGCTGGCTCACGCCAAGGAGCTGGGGCTGCGCGCCACCGAGCTTGACGTCACCGGCGCCTTTCACTCGCCGATGATGGCGGCGGCGGTGCCGGAGTTCGCGCGGGCGCTCGCGCGCACGACGTTCACCACCCCGGCCGTCACGGTCGTCTCGGCGGTCACGGCGCAGCCGTTCACCGATCCCCGCCGCGAGCTGGCCGATGCGCTGACGATGCCGGTCCGCTGGCGCGAGACGATGCTCGCCCTGCGCGACCTCGGCGCCGACCGATTCATCGACGTCGGCCCCGGACGGGTGCTCACCGGCCTGGCCAAGCGGACCCTGTCCGACGTGGAGCTCGTCAATGCCTGAGCCGCGCACCGACGGCTGCGCGCTGGTCACCGGGGCCTCCCGGGGGATCGGCGCGGCGATCGCCCGGGCGATCGCCGCCGACGGCTGGGGGGTGGGCGTCAACTACCGCGCCGACCGCGACGGCGCCGAGTCGGTGGTGGCGGCGATCGAGTCCGACGGCGGTCGCGCCGTGGCGCTGGCCGGCGATGTCGCCGACCCGGCCGTGCCGGATGAGCTGTTCGGAGCGCTCGAGCAGCACTTCGGCTGCCCGGTGCTCGTGCTCGTCAACAACGCCGGCATCACCGCCGACGACCTCACACCGTCGCTCGGCGACGAGGCATGGAACGGCGTGATCGAGACCGACCTGAGCGCCGCCTTCCGCCTCACCCGGCGCGCGCTGCGGCCGATGATGCGCGCCCGTGCCGGGCGCATCGTCAACATCGCCTCGGTGTCCGGGCTGCGCGCCAACCCCGGGCAGGCCAACTACGCCGCCGCCAAGGCGGGATTGATCGCGCTGACCAAGACCTCCGCCGTGGAGGTCGCGCGGCGCGGCATCACGATCAACGCGGTCGCCCCCGGACTGATCGAGACCGACATGATGGCGGGCGCGTCGTCGGAGCTGGTGGCGCACATCCCGGCGCGCCGGGTCGGGACGCCGGAGGAGGTGGCAGCCTGCGTACGCTTCCTCGCGTCTGACGCCGCCAGTTACGTGACCGGCGCGGTGCTGAGTGTCGACGGCGGTCTCGCCGCCTAGCCAAATATCGAAAGGAGAATCCATGTCAGTGACAACCGAGCAGGTCGAGAGCCGGGTCATCGAGACGCTGGCCAGCTTCGGCCCGGACCAGAGCCAGATCACCCGTGAGGCGACGTTTGAGGAGCTTGACATCGACTCGCTTGATCTCGTCGAGCTCGCCCAGGTCGTCGAGGACGAGTACGGCGTGGTGCTCAAGGGCGAGGACATGAAGGAGCTCAAGACCGTCGGCGATGCGATCGACCTGATCGTCGAGCGCGCGAAGTAGTGAGCGTTCTCCCGGAGAAGCGCCGGGTCGTCGTGACCGGGATGGGGGCGGTGACGCCCCTCGGTCTCGGCGCCGAGACGCTCCACGACCGCTGGGCGGCCGGCGACGTCGGCATCGCCGACGGCCTCGGCACCTGCCGCGACTTCGATCCCAAGGACCACCTGTCGGTCAAGCAGGCCCGCCGGCTGGACCGCTTCTCCCAGCTGGCGGTCGTCGCCGCCGGTGAGGCCGTCGAGCAGGCCGGCTGGGGCGATGAACCGCCGTATGACCCGCTGCGGGTCGGCTGCGTCATCGCCACCGGCATCGGTGGCCAGTCGACCGTCGAGGCCCAGCTCGACGTCATGCGCGAGCAGGGAGCCCGCCGGGTGTCCCCGCTCGGTATCCCCATGTACATGCCCAACGCGGCCGCCGCCGCGGTCACGATGAGGTTCAAGCTCCGCGGCCAGAGCTTCGGTGTCATGTCGGCGTGCGCGTCAAGCGCGCATGGAATCGGCTGCGCGCTGCGCATGGTCCAGTACGGCGACGCCGATGCCGTGGTCTGCGGCGGCTCGGAGGCAACGCTCACCGACTTCGCGATCGCCTCGTTCTCCAACATGGAGGCCCTGTCGCCGACCGGGATCTCGCGGCCGTTTGACGCGCGCCGCGACGGGTTCGTGATGGGCGAGGGCGCGGGCGTGCTGGTGTTGGAGGACGCCGAGGCGGCGGTCGCCCGGGGCGCCACCATCCTCGGCGAGGTCGCCGGCTACGGCTCGACGACCGACGCCCATCACCTGACAGCACCGGAGCCGACCGGCGGCCCGGCGGCCCGGGCGGTCGAACTGGCGCTGCGCGACGCCGGCGCCGAGCCGGACCAGGTCGACTACATCAACGCCCACGGCACCTCGACGCCGCTCAACGACGCGGCCGAGACGGCGGCGATCAAGCGGGCGCTGGGCGCCGAGGCCAAGCGCATCCCGGTCTCCTCGACGAAGTCGTCGATCGGCCACACGCTCGGCGCCGCCGGAGCGATCGAGGCCGTGGCGACGTTGCGGACGCTGATCACCGGCGTGATCGCGCCGACGCTCGGCTACGAGGTGCCGGATCCGGAACTGGATCTCGACTACGTGCCCGGCGAGTCGCGCCCGCTCGTGGTGGGCAACGGACACCCGCCGCTGGCGCTGTCGAACTCGTTCGCGTTCGGCGGCCA
>DASSZQ010000001.1:0-4380 GCA_035702755.1 Solirubrobacteraceae bacterium
GCCGAAGGCGACATTGAGCACCTGCATCCCCCGGCACACGCCGAGGACCGGCAGGTCAAGCTCAACCGCCCGGCGGGCGAGCGCGATCTCAAACGCGTCACGGGCCGGGTCAAGTCCCTTGGTCGCCGGGTGGGGCTCGGCTCCGTAGGTGGCCGGGTCGATGTCGCTGCCGCCGGTGAGGACGAGCCCGTCAAGGCGCTCCAGCAGGTCGTCGGGGTTCTCGGTGAGGTCGGGATCCGGGGTGACGAGCAGGGCCAGGCCGCCGGCGCGCTGCACGGCGTCCACATAGCCGGCGGGCAGAACCGCGGCCGGCTGGTTCCAGACGCCGAAGCTGGCGTCGCTCACCGGAGTGCACAGGCCGATCGCCGGGCGGGATTCGCTCATCGGTCTGAGGCTAGTACGTGGTGTGTGGCGAGGCCCGCAGCAGGGCCCGCTGGATCTTGCCGCTCGCCGTCTTGGGCAGCTCGGCGGCGAAGTCGATGATCCGCGGGTACTTGTACGGCGCGGTCTCGTGCTTGACGTGGTCCTGGAGTTCGCTAGCGAGCTGGTCGGAGGGGGCGAAGCCCTCGCGCAGGACGACGACGGCGCGCACGACGGCGCCGCGCTCCTCGTCCGGTGCGGCCACGACCGCCGCCTCGGCGACCGCGGTGTGCGACACAAGCGCCGACTCCACCTCAAACGGGCCGATCCGGTACCCGGCGGAGATGATCACGTCGTCGGTGCGCCCCTCAAAGAACAGATAGCCGTCCTCGTCCCGGCGGACGCGGTCGCCGGTGTGCCACGGCGCGTCCTCCGGTGCGGCGGCGCCGTCCTCCAGATAGGCGACAAAGAACGTGGGGTCGGTCCGCGGGTTGTGCAGGACGAGCTCGCCGTCGTTGATGCGCAGGTCGATGCCGGGCAGGGCCGTGCCCATCGACCCCGGCCGCACCTCGCCGCCGGCGGGCACGCCGGTCAGCTGGCCGGTCTCGGTCTGGCCGTAGCCGTCGCGGATCTCCAGCCCCGTCCCCTCCTTGAAGGCGCGCAGCACCTCCGGGTTGAGCGCCTCGCCGGCGGCGACGAGGCCGTGAAGCGACGGGACAGGCGCCAGCTCGGCCCGCTTGGCGATGACGCGGTACTCGGTCGGTGCCATGCACAGGACGTTGACCTGCTCCTGCGCCAGGATGTGCAGGCGCTGGTGAGGGTCAAAGCGGGCGTCGTGCAGGAGCGCCGCCGCTCCGTTGATCCACGGCGCGATGAACACGTTGCGCGCCGATTTCGACCAGCCGCTGGCCGCCGTGCACCACACCAGTTCGCCGGGCCTGGCGTCAAGCCAGCTCGTCGCCTGAAGCGTCTGCCCCGGGAGATAGCGCTGCCCGTGCACGATCCCCTTGGCCTCGCCGGTGGTGCCGCTGGTGAACGTGATCAGGCACGGGTCGGTGGGCTGGAGGTCGACGGCGGGGGCGGGCGCGTGGTCCAGCAGCGTTTTGTCCGGGATGAGAACCGTCTCGCAGTCCGGGCGGGCGGCGGTCAGTTCGGCGCTGTTGCGCTCGTCGGCGACGATCAGCGTGGGGCGCGCGTGGTCGATGCGCTGGCGCAGGTCCTTGGCCCGCAGCTGCTCGTTGCACGGCAGCGCCACCGCGCCGATGCGAAAGCAGGCGACCATCGTCAGCACCCACTGCGGCCGGTTGCCGATGAGCGTCATGACGACGTCGCCCTTGCTGACGCCGTGGTGGGTGAGGGCCCCGGCGATCCGGGCCGAGGCGTCGGCGACCTCGCCGAACGTGAACTCCCGGCGGTTGCCGGCGCGGTCGATCTCGACCAGCGCGCGATCGCCGGGCGGGGCGGCGTCGACGACGTCGGTGGCGAAGTTCATGGGGTCGGCAGTCTGGCAGGCGGGGCCGGGCGAGTAGGCTGATGGTCATGGGATGGATGACCGGAAACGGCCCGCTGGGCAAGACCCCGGCCGGCCAGTTCAACTTCCAGCCACCCCCGCCCGGCCGCACCATCTACCTGGAGCCGACGCCCAAGCGCATCCGGGTTGAGGTCGGCGGCGAGGTCATCGCCGACAGCCGCCGTGCCTTCTTGCTCCATGAGTCCGGGCTGCAGCCGGTCTACTACTTCCCGCCAGAGGATGTGCGCTCCGACGTGCTGGAGCCGAGCGACCGTCACACGCGCTGCCCCAAGAAGGGCGAGGCCTCCTACTACACGATCCGGGCCGGGGGCGAGGTGGTGGAAAACGGCGCCTGGTACTACCCGGAGCCGCTGCCGGAGGCTCCGTTCCTGCGCGGGCTGATCGCCTTCTACTTCGATCGGATGGGGCGGTGGCTGGAGGAGGCCGAGGAGATCGGCGTCCACCCGCGCGACCCGTATCACCGCATCGACGTCGTGGACACCGACCGCTCCATCCGGGTGTCCCTGGACGGTCAGCTGCTCGCCGAGACGCGGCGGGCGGTGGCGCTGTTTGAGTCCAACCTGCCGCCGCGCTGGTACATCCCGCGCGAGGACGTGGTGGCGGAATTGACGCCGTCGGACACGGTGACGCGCTGTCCGTACAAGGGCACCGCGGCCTACTACTCGGTGGACGGCGGCGAGGACGTCATCTGGTACTACGAGCAGCCGCACGACGAGGTGGGGCGGATCGCGGGGCTGCTGTGCTTCTACAACGAGCGGGTTGACCTCGAGCTTGACGGCGAACTGCAGGAGCGGCCGGAGTCGCCGTTCAGCCACCGGGCGCCGGCGGCGCGCTGAGGATCGCGTGTAGCCGGGCCGCCTCCGTCTCGCCGTTGTTCTTCATGCGCTCGTCGGTGAGGCGGATGGTGCGAAACCCGGCCTGCAGCGTGTCGGCGTCGCGGGTGCGGTCGGTCTCAAACGCCTCGCGGTCCTTGTGAAACTCCCAGGAGTCGATCTCGACGATGAGCCTCTGTTCTCGGAAGAGGACATCGACGGTGTGGCCGGCGATCTTGACGTTGGTCTCTGGTCTGGGCAGGCCGTGGCGCGCGCAGAAGGTGAGGAAGTCGTCCTCCAGCGGTGAGAGGGTGGGGTTGTAGCCGTCCAGGAACGGGTCAAGCAGCTTGGCGCCGGGGTGGGTGGGGAAGCGGGCGCGGACGTCGGCGAGTTGGCGTTCGGTGAGGAACGGGGTATGCAGTGCATCCGGGATGACGCGGCGGTTGGTGAGGCGCGGCGCGCAGTCAAGGATGGTGCGGGCGGGGCTGGTGGTGCGGATGCCCAGCTGGACGGTGAGGTCGCGCGGAAGGAGGTTGCGGCAGTGGTGGGTGGTGATGTTCCGGGGGCGGCGATCGCCGGCGGGGAGCATGACGTCGAAGCGTTGCGGCCAGTGCTTGGTGAAGCCCCAGAGGGCGAGGCCGCCCTCGTGGCTGAGGGCGGCGCCGGGGCCGCAGGCGAGCACGGCGGCCGCCGCGTGCTCGATCGGCGTCCGGGGCGGGCGGCCGACCGCGTAAACGGCGCGATGAACGGGGAACAGGCGGCCCTTGCGAACGCGCCAGGCGATGGTGCGGTCGTCAAGGCCGAGGGCGATCAGCTGCGTCCGGGTGACGTTTCCGTACGCGCGGTGAGCCAGCCGCGCCACCGCCGCGTCGACGGCGTTGGAGATTTCTGTGTCCATATAGGAGAAAGAGCCAAAGGTCCAGCCGGCTCACCCCCCAACGGACGACCTCGTTGCAGGCTTGTGACATCCTGCGGATTCCGAGAGCGACCGAGGAGCCCTGAACCACCGCCCATGGCCACCACCACGCCCCAGCACATCACCGAGGAGCAGAAGGCGATCTGCGAGATGGTCCATCAGTTCGCCGACGAGCAGATCATCCCCAACGCCGAGCACTACGACCATGAGGATGAGTTCCCGGAGCCGATCGTCGAGCAGATGAAGGAGCTGGGGCTGTTTGGCGTCACCATCCCGGAGGAGTACGGCGGGATGGGCCTGGACCTGACGACCTACGCGATGATCGTCGAGGAGCTCTCCCGCGGCTGGATCAGCATCTCCGGGATCGTCAACACCCACTTCATCGGCTCCTATCTGCTGATGAAGTTCGGCACCGAGGAGCAGAAGCAGAAGTACCTGCCGCGCATGGCCACCGGCGAGCTCCGCGCCGCCTTCTCCCTGTCAGAGCCGGAGCTTGGCTCCGACGTCGCCGCCATCAAGACAAGCGCGCGCAAGCAGGACGATGGCAGCTACGAGATCAACGGCACCAAGATGTGGGTGACCAACGGTCTGCGGGCCGGCCTCGTCTTCGTCCTGGTCCGCACCGACCCCTCGGCCGAGCCCAAGCACAGGGGCCTGACCTGCTTCATCGCCGAGAAGGAACCGGGCGTCGCCGAGAACACCGGTGACTACAAGGGCTTCAACGTCCCGCCCCAGATCAAGAAGATGGGCTACAAGGGCGT
>DASSZQ010000020.1:0-2884 GCA_035702755.1 Solirubrobacteraceae bacterium
CACTGGGCCCGCGCCGCTGAGCTCAGCGAAAACGGCGCCGCCCCGCTCGAGGCGCCGCAGCCTGAGGAGAAATCTCCGATCTCTCCTCAGCGAATCGCCCTCCAGGCGATTCGCCTACGTCCATTCCGCCCACGGCGACCGCTCCTCGGCGAGTTGCTCGTCGGCGCGGATGACGTGGATGACGGCGTTGATGAGCGCCAGGTGGGTGAACGCCTGGGGGAAATTCCCCAGGTGGCGGCCGGTGACCGGGTCGACCTCCTCGGCGTAGAGCCCCAGCGGGCTGGCGTAGCCGAGCAGCCGCTCGCACAGCGACCGGGCGCGGTCGATCTCGCCGATCTCGCACAGCGCCGACACCAGCCAGAACGAGCAGATGAGGAACGTGCCCTCGCGCCCCTCCAGCCCGTCATCGGTCTCCTCGGTCCGGTAGCGCAGCACGAGTCCGCCCTCGGTGAGCTCGTCGGCGATCGCGAACACGGTGGCGCGGATGCGCTCGTCGTCAGGCGACAGGAAGCGCATGAGCGGCAGGAGCAGCAGCGACGCGTCCAGCGCGTCGGTCTCGTAGTGCTGGACGAACACCCCGCGCTCGTCGACGCCGTGCTCCAGGATGTCGGCCTTGATCTCGTCGGCGGTCTCGCGCCAGCGCCGGGCCCGCGCAAAGTCCTCCCGCAGCTCGGCCAGCCGGGCGCCGCGGTCGCAGGCGACCCAGCAGAAGACCTTGGAGGAGGTGAAGTGCCGGGGCTCGCCGCGGACCTCCCAGATGCCGCGGTCCGGCTCGCGCCAGTTCTCAATCGCCTGCTCGACCTGGCGGGAGAGGATCCGCCACACGCGCTCGTCCAGCGAGTCCCGGCTGCGCGTGTGCAGGTACACCGAGTCCAGCAGCGCGCCCCACACGTCATGCTGCTTCTGCTTGAACGCGGCGTTGCCGACGCGGACGGGCTGGGCGCGCTCATACCCCTCCAGGTGGGTGAGCTCGCGCTCCTCCAGTTCGCGCTCGCCGCCAAGGCCGTACATCACCTGGAGCTTCTCCTCCCCGGAGGCGACGTCGGCGATGAAGTAGAAGAAGTCGTTGGCCTCCCACTCAAAGCCGAGTGAGAGCAGCGCCCACAACATGAACGTCGAGTCACGGATCCAGCTGTAGCGGTAGTCCCAGTTGCGCTCGCCCTGGGGGGTCTCCGGCAGCGAGGTGGTGGCGGCGGCCAGCAGCGCGCCCGTCGGCGCGTAGGTCAGCCCCTTGAGGGTGAGCGCGGCCCGCTGCAGGAAGGTGCGCCACGGATGATCCGGGAAGTTGCCGCGGTCAAGCCAGTGCTGCCAGTGATGCGCCGTCCACACCATCCGCTGGGACGCCTCCTCAACGTTCTGCGGCGGGGCGTGCTCGGACCACGACAGCGCGCAGTACACCGTCTCACCCTCCTTCATCAGGTGGCGAGCGACCGCCCGCGAGCCCTCAAAGCCGAGCCGCAGGTCGGTGGTCAGCTTGAGCTCAACGCTGCCGTCGCGGGAGCGGGCGACGCCCTCGGAGTAGCCGTCTCCGCTGTACTCCCACCGCGCCGGATCAAGGCCGAAGTCAAACTTCGGCTCGCAGTCGAGCAACAGCTGGACCTCGCCGTTGACGCAGCGCACGGTGCGCAGCAGCACGTGGTCGGCGTCGTAGTCGGTGGGCGCGCGGCGGTGGGTGTGCGAGCGGTCATGCTGGTGGTGCCACTGGCCGATGAGCAGCACGTCACGGACGATGATCCAGCCGGACCCGGTGCCCCAGCTTGTCTCCAGCACCATCGTGCCCGGGAGATAGCGCCGGGCGGCGGGCACGGTCATGCCGTCCGGGCCGAGGCGGAACGAACCGGCGTCGCGGTCCAGGATGGCGCCGAACACGCTGGCCGAGTCCACCCGGGGCAGGCACATCCATTCCACGGCGCCGGAGGGGGCCACGAGCGCCACTGTCTCGCAATCGGAGAGGAAGGCGTACTCGGCGATCGGCGGGAACGAGCTGGTGCCCTGGCGCGGGTCCGGCTCGCGCTCACGCGCCGGGCGCGCCGGGGCAGGGAGGGGGGCCGGACGGCCGTCAGGTGGATGTCTGTTGGCTTCCTCGCGCAAGACGAGCAGTATCGACTAGAACACAGAAATCCCAGGTTCCTGACAGGAACCTGTCAGCTGCGGAGGCTACCCATCAACGGCCCGGGGAAAGCGTTCCTCACCCGCCGAGACCACCGAGCACGGCAAACGGGCTCCACAGCCGATTGTCGTACACGGCCCGGCGGTTGAACTCGACGGTCACCGTCGTGTCGGCGGGAAGTTCGCCGCGCAGGCGGTCGGCGAGGGCCTGGGCGCTGTCCTCGTCGGTGGCGCCGACCAGGACGTAGTTGTGCCGGTGGACGTTGGGGATGCCCTCCGCCTCCAGGCGGTCGGCGAGCTCGCGCGCCTGGTCCCGGGAGACGCACTGGATCCGCAGCTCCATCTCCGGATACCCCTGCTCCGCGGACTCCTCGCGCTCGTCGGCCACGCGCTCCTCGCGCTCCTCCTCCGTCGCGGCCGGGGTCGCCGGCAGGGGCTCGTCGGGATCCTCCCAGCGCTCGGCCTCGGAGTGCCAGTGCGTCAGCTGGACCTCGATCGGCCAGTTGTGGCGCTCGGCCAGGCGGCGGATGAGCTGCTCGGCGGACTCGGCCTGGGCCCGCGAGCCCGTGTAGCAGAAGACCTGGGAGTCGTCGACGGAGACGACGACGCGGTCATGGAAGTTGCGCACCAGGTCATGTTCAAGCTCCTCGGCGTCGAGCAGCTCGCCGAGCTGGTGGGCGAAGCCCTTCTCGCGGAGGTCGATGCGCAGGCGCCAGTCGTCGTTCATGGCGCAACAGGCTAGAGCAGACGGTCCGGGTTCAGCGCCCGCCCGCAC
>DASSZQ010000097.1:0-5930 GCA_035702755.1 Solirubrobacteraceae bacterium
CCGTCGGAGATGACCAGCGCCTCGGCGATGCGCTTGTTGGAGTTGCCGTCGGCCAGCAGCCGCAGCACGTCGAGCTCGCGCCGCGTCAGCAGTCCCTCAAACACCACCCGGTCATCCCGGGCCGTGCCCGGGGCGGGCGCCGCCGGCGCGACCGGCGTGTCCGGTGCCGGGCGCTGCATCGTGGCCAGGCGGACGGGCGCCTCGGTCAGCTCGCCGGACCGGGCTCCCAGCCAGTCGAGGAACTCGCGGGTCTGCTCGCGCTCGTGGCGCAGGGCCCGGCGCAGTCCGGCGCTCTCATACGCCTGGGCCAGGAGGCTGGTGAACTCCCACACCACGTCGCGGTCAAGCACGTCCAGCCTGTCGCCCGGGTCGCGCCCGGCGTGGATCATCCCCAGCACCTGGCCGCCCACCACCAGCGGCGCGGCGGCATACGACGTCCAGCCCATCAGCTCCACCAGCCGGCGGTCGACGCGCGGGTGCAGCCGGGCGTCGTCGATGATCGTCGCTCGGCGCCTGCGGAGAAGCTCGGTCTCAACCAGCGGGTGCTCGAGCCGGATCGGCGCCTCCCGGAGTGCGTCACGGGTCCGGGTCGCGGCCAGCCGGTTGCCGCCGAGGTGAACCGCCTCGGCCACCAGCCGGCCGTCCCCGGTCAGGCTGAGGAGCACGCGCTCAAGCGATGAGGCCCGGGCCAGGGCGGCGGGGGCGCGGGCGAGCATCTCGCCCGGCGAGGTGATCGAGCGCAGCTGCGCGATCGCGCCCCGCACCCGCTCCAGCGCGTCAAACCGGGTCGTGTAGCGGCGGTGCAGTCGCTCCAGCGCCGCCTGCTGCTCGCGCACCGCCGGACCCGGATCCCCGCCGCCGCGCTCCGCCGCCAGCTCGGTCAGGCTCTCGATGAGCCGGCGCAGCGCGTCCACCTGCTCCAGCCCCAGCGGCTCGTGAGGCATTCCCAGCAGCCGGTGGGCGGCGGCGACCGCGACCTGGAGCCGCTCTCGCAACTGCACGCCGAGCGGGTCGGTCGCCAACCCCCCGCCGCGCGCGGCATTCATCGTCCGCCCTCCGCGCCGGCGCGCACAAACCTGGCCACGGCGTCGGCCCGGCTCGTCGCGCCCAGCTTGCGCAGGATGTTCTTGACGTGGTACTTGACCGTCCCCTCGCGGACGACGAGCGCCCGGGCGATGGCCAGGTTGGTGTGGCCGCGGGCGAGCAGGCGCAGCACCTCAAGCTCGCGGGGGGTGAGCGCGTCGACGGCCCGGGCGTCGCCGCTCCCGCCCGCCCGGGGCCGCATCAACTCGCCGGCGTCCTCCAGCCGGCTGAGCCGCGCGCCCATCCAGTGCACCGCGGCGGCGAGCTGGGCTCGGTGTAGCTCCAGCGTGTGCCGCAGCACCACCCGCTCAAACACGCCCGACAGCTCCTCGGCATACCGTCCCGCGACCTCGGCATCGAGGGCGCCGACGTCGCGGCGCCCGGTCGTCGCGTCGGCGTGCAGCAGTCCGATCGTCTCGCCGGCGGCGGTCAGTGGCGCGACGACGTAGGACTCCCACCCCAGCGCCCGTGCCAGTGCCGCGGGTGTGCGCGCCCCGGCGGCGGCGACGTCGACCACCTCGGCCTCCCGGCGCCGGACCACCTCGTATTCCAGCAGCGGGTACTCAAGCCGGATCCGGGTGCCGGCGAGCGCCGCCAGCGCCTCCTCGCCCGCCGGGCGGCCGCGCCGGTCCCACACCGTCAGGGGAGCGATCACGCCGTCGGCCGCCTCGCTGAAGAGGACCCGGTCAAACTCCGAGGCGGCGCCGAGCTCGGCCGCCGCCCGGTGCAGCATCCCGGCGTTCCAGTTCAGCTCCCCCAGCCGCCGCGCCGCGTCGGAGACGCGCTCCAGCGCGTCGCTGCGCCGCACGTACTCAAACTCCACGATCTCGCGCTCCAGCGCGAGCAGCTCCACGAGAACGCGCTCGGCGGCGTCGCGCCGGCGTTCGGATCGCGCTGCCGCCGTCATGAGCCCGGGCCAGGTCGCCGGGCCCCGCCGGGACGGCGGCTCGCGTCTAGAGCCCGGTGGACGGGCGGATCAGCTCGTACCGGGCCAGCGCCTCCTGGCCGACGGCGCAGATCCCGAGCGCCCGGCCCGCCCGCTCGATCGTCCGCCACAGCGCGGGCGCGGCCGCCCGCGGCAGCGCGGCCAGCGCCCGCGTGTCCGAGCACAGCAGCCACAGCCCGCTGGTCGACCCCACGCGGCGCATCGCCACCGGCGCCGCCCGCCGGGGATCGCCGGAGCTCCCGTAGACCCCCAGGGAGGCGAGCAGCTCCGGAGCGCGCCGGCCGACGACGGCCAGCGTCGCCCAGCCCGCCGTGTGGTCGGTCACCGCCACCTCCGGAGACTCCGCTGCCGCCGCACGCACCCGCGCCCACAGCCGGCCGCCGCCGGCCGACCCGCCGTCCGGCTCGCCGAGCACGACGATCTGTGTCGCCGTCGGCGCGCACCACCAGGTCTGTTCCGTGGCGACCGTGCCGCCGGGCGCGAGCTCGGTTGAGGCCAGGCGCCGGGTGAGGGCCTGCATCAGCGGCGCCGGCCCGTCGAGCGCCAGCTTGGTCAGCTGCGAGCAGTCGGCCACGCCGACGGCGCTCACGCATGCCGCCAGCTCCCCGGCGGCCGACCCGTGGCTGACGACGACCGGCCGTCCGTGGCGGGTGGCAAGCACGCCGCCAGCACGCCGCACCAGCGCCTCAAGCGAGACCGGCGGCGGGGGGAGGGGCGCGTGGATCGACAAACCGTGCGCACCGTACCGCTCGGCCGGCGCGGTGACCCTACCCCAATTGCCGAAGTTGCCCTATCCATCAGGAGGCCGGCGGCCACGGCCTCGTCAGATCCTTTCGGCCCGGGGCATCCTACTCGGAAGTCTAGGTCGTTCCGGAAGTGCGAGAGTGGTATCTCACGCTGTCGGCACAGGAAGCTGTCGGGGGCGGCCGGACCGCCGAGGAAGGACCCACGTGGAGAGAGAAACCGAGATGAGCACGCACTCGCGGACGGTGGGCGCCCCCGCCGACACCGGCGGCTACGGCCGCATCGCCCGGATGATCGCCACCGACCAGTGCGTCATCCTCGACGGCGCCAACGGCACCGAGCTCATCAAGGTGCGCGGCGGCCCGCCGGAGGTGGAGGAGCAGGTGTGGGGCCTCACCGCGCTCCTCGACGCGCCGGAGGACGTCGCCCATGTGCACCGCAGCTACATCGACGTCGGCTGCGATGTCATCTGCACCAACACCTGGGGGCTGCCGACCGCCCTGCGCGATCCGGGTGTGCGCCTGTCTGACTCCTCGGAGCCCGTTCACTGGATGGACGTCGCCCGCCGCGCCGTCTCCCTCGTCCGCCGGGCGGCCGCCGATGCCGGGCGCGCCAGCGAGGTGGCGGTCGCCTTCAGCCTCAACGGCGACGTCGACACCCCGGATGGCCGGGAGACGATCGCGCTGTTGTCCCGCGCGTTTGAGCAGGAGCCGCCGGACCTCATCCTGCTGGAGACGCTGTCGCTGGTGCGAACCTCGACGTACGCCACCGTGGAGGCGCTGCTGGACACCGGCATCCCCGTGTGGCTGAGCTTCCGCCGCTGCCGCCACGGCGTGTGCGGCGTCTACGGCGAGCACTGGGGCGGCCCGGAGGGGGATGCCTTCGGCCGCGCGGCCCGGCGGTTTGAGGAGATGGGGGTCGGCGCGCTGGCCGTCAACTGCATCCCCCCGGACCACGTCGCCGGAATGCTCTCGTGGCTGCGCGACTTCACCGACATGCCGCTCGGCGTCTACCCCAACCTCGGCTACCTGTCGGCCGCCGGCTGGCGCGAGGAGCCCGGCGTGGCCGGCGGCGACTACGCCCGGCTGGCCCTCAGCTGGCGCGGCGAGGGGGCGCAGATCATCGGCGGCTGCTGCGGCGTGCGCCCGGAGCATCTGCAGGCGGCCCGCTCTGCGCTGGCCGACACCAAGCCCGGCCACGCCCACCCGCGCGCGCTGCCGCTCCAGAACGGCACCGCCGGTGCGCGGCGCCGCAGGCTGCCGACGTGGGCCGATCCCCGCGGCCGCCAGATGTTCCCCCTGGACATGCCGGAGATCGACATCGAGGACGGTGTCTTCGTTCCCACCCAGGGCAGCTTCCTCGCCTGGAAGTACCTGTACCGCGAGGGGATCGGCGCCCATCAGCGCTGTCTGGACGTCGGCTGCGGCAGCGGGCTGCTCACCGTCCAGCTGGCGCGCAACGGCGCCGCCCATGTGCACGCCATCGACATCGACGAGACCGCGGTAAAGAACACGCTGACCAACGCGTTTCGCAACGGCGTCGCCGACCGGGTGAGCGCGTCCGCCCAGGATCTGTACCCGTGGGTGCCGGAAGAGCGCTACGACGTGATCGTGGCCAGCCTGTACCAGACCCCGGTTGACCCGTTTGAACAGGTGACGACGCACCGCCCGCTTGACTACTGGGGCCGCAACCTGCTCGACCACCTCATCCGCATGCTGCCCGAGGCGCTGGCCGACGACGGAACCGCCTACGTGATGCAATTGTCGATCATCGGCCAGCGGCGCACGGCCGAGCTGCTTGACCAGCTCGGCTACCAGGCCCGGGTGGTCGACTTCTCGTTTTTTGAGTTCTCGGACCTTTTCAGCAGCAAGCGTGACCAGATCGCCCGCGTGGAGGAGCACTCAGACGCATACCATCTCCGATTCGGATCGACCGACGTGATGGTCGCCTACCTCCTGGAGATCACCAGAACCAGCAAGGAAAGCCTGCCCCAATGAGCTTCACAGAGAATGAGTTCCTGTTCACCTCGGAATCGGTGACCGAGGGGCATCCGGACAAGATCGCCGACCAGATCTCCGACGGCGTGCTCGACGCCGTGCTGCGCGACGACCCGCACGCCCGCGTCGCCTGCGAGACGCTGGTGAACACCGGGCTGGTCGTCGTCTCCGGCGAGATCACCACCACCACGTACGTCGACATTCAGGAGATCGCGCGCGAGACGGTCAAGCAGATCGGTTACACCGACGCCACCTTCGGCTTTGACTACCAGACGTGCGCCGTGCTCAACGCCATCGACAAGCAGTCGCCGGACATCGCCCAGGGCGTCGACGCGGCATTCGAGGCACGGTCAGGCTCCAGCGACGGCGACGAGCTCGACGTCGCCGGCGCCGGCGACCAGGGGATGATGTTCGGCTATGCCTGCAACGAGACCCCGGAGCTGATGCCGCTGCCGATCGCGCTCGCCCACCGTCTCGCCCGCCGGCTGGCGCAGGTCCGCAAGGAGGAGCTCGTCGACTACCTGCGCCCGGACGGCAAGACGCAGGTCAGCATCCGCTATGTCGACGGCAAGCCGGTCGCCGTCGAGAAGCTGCTCATCTCCAGCCAGCACGCTGAGGGTGCCGAGACGCACATCCGCGACGACCTGTGGGAGCTCGTCGTCTCACCGTCTTTGCCGGATCACCTCTACGACGAGGCCGAGCTGCGGCGCAGCTTCCTCGTCAACCCCACCGGGCGGTTTGTCATCGGCGGGCCGATGGGCGACTGTGGCCTGACCGGGCGCAAGATCATCGTCGACACCTACGGCGGCATGGCCCGCCACGGCGGCGGCGCCTTCTCCGGCAAGGACCCGTCCAAGGTCGACCGCTCCGCCGCCTACGCCGCCCGCTACGTCGCCAAGAACGTCGTCGCCGCCGGCCTGGCCGACCGGGCCGAGGTCCAGGTCGCCTACGCCATCGGCGTCGCCCGTCCGGTGTCGGTCATGGTCGAGACGTTCGGCACCGAGAAGATCGGCCGGCCGCGCATCCTGGAGCTCATCTCTGAGCACTTCGATCTGCGCCCCGGCGCCTTCCGCGACTATCTCCGCCTGCACCGCCCCATCTACCAGAAGACCGCCGCCTACGGTCACTTCGGCCGCGACGACGAGGACTTCACCTGGGAG
>DASSZQ010000099.1:0-16387 GCA_035702755.1 Solirubrobacteraceae bacterium
ATCACGTTCCTCGGCGGCGTCAAGGTCAAGGACCGACCGCCGCGCCGCAACCTGCTCGACGTGATCAGAGCCCGGGCGGGTGGGCCGGCGACGCCGGATGGTACGGCGGCGGATTCCGGTCAAGGAGTCTGAACCAGGCGCCGGCCCCACACCCGTGGGGCCCGATGATGGGTCGCTTTTTAGTTCGTTGATTGCGGTCGGAGCGGCCACGGCAGGATCCTGCCGCGAGCGTGCTTGACTGGCGGTCGATGTCAGGGGTGTCAGCGGCGATCGAGACGACGGATGCGGGCACCGAGCGCGGTCAGATCACGGTCGCGCTGGCTGCCAGGTGTGGTCAACGGCGGGCGTGCTTCAGCGCCAGCTGTCGGTGGGTGTGGCAGCGCAGGTGGCGGGACGGGCACTGCGAGGCGAGCCGGTGAGTCGGCGGACATCTGTCGCGATGATCGTGGCGCTGCTGGGGGTCGGTGTCATGGTCGGCTCGCCGGGCGGCGGTAGCGCGCTCGGCAGTGGCCTGGCGGTCGTGATGGCTCTCGGTTTTGCGGTCGGCATCGTCATCGCCCGTCACCGCCGTGACGTGTCGATGGCCCCGGCCACCGGCCGTCTCGCCGAGCCGGGAGCCGCCGAAGCCGAGCACCCACCCATCTGAGCCTCAACGAAATGCAATCCCCTCTGCCGAATGAAATGCGGAGGGCGTTCGCATGTTTGCGACGCATGATGGGCGTCGCCAGCGCTTCAGTTGCCTGACGAAGCGTCGCGTGCGAAGGTACTGGCGTGGGAACGATCACCGGGAGTTCGACGTCCGAGATTGATGCGCCAATCGATCAGGTGTGGGCGCTGGTGGAGGATGTGGAGAAGGCGCCTGAGTGGCAGGGCGGGCTCAAGGCGCTCCGCGCGTTAGAGCGCGACGACCACGGGCGCGCGACGCTCTGCGAGAGCGAGTCGGATGCCAAGGTCCGGACGATCAGGTCGACCGTCCGGTTCAGCTACGACGAGCCGACGAGTCTCACGTGGCGCCAGGAGAAGGGCGAGCTGAAGTCGGTCGACGGCAGCTGGAAACTCGCGGACCTCGGCGGCAACCGGACGCGCGCAACATACGACCTCGAGGTCGACCTCGGGCGCGTGCTTTCGCTGGTGATCCGCGGGCCGCTTGTCGACCTGCTCCGCGGGATGCTGGTGGGCGCGCGTGCCGGAGAGCTCAAGCAAGCGGTCGAGACTGACTGACTCGCGCCGAGATTGCCTGCGCCGAGCCGCACTCACCGTCCACGATGAAGGGGCAATAGCGCCTCCTCTGCCTTGTGATGGCATCGCCGGCTGCTCATCTGCAGGGAGGCGAGAGCGCCGAGACCGGGCGGTTGGCATCAGCGATCGACGTTGGGGGCCGAGGCGCTACTCATCGGCCTCAACGGGCTCGCCGCGACGCTCCTGCACCCACTCGGCAAGCATGAACTCAAGACTCTCGACCAGCGCGAAGACAAGCGACGCGCACAGCGCCCCGGCGAACCACGCCCACGCTCCGGTGAGAACACCAGCAACCCCGCGGGCAGCGGCAATCGCGAGAACGATCGAGATGAACGCCAGCGATGTCCCCAGAAGCACGACCTCATCTGACCCTTTCTGCAATGGCGTCCGGAACCCCCCGCTGGCGACGCCCTCTAACCCTCCAAACGCCACCACCGCGCCCAAGCCGAACACAACCAGGTCACCAAAGCTCGGACTTCCCCGACCGATTTCGACCGCACCGAAGCTGGCCGTAATCGTTACCGAGTACCCGAACGCGGTGGCATTTCCCCCCAGCGACTCCCCGAGACCGCAGACGAGCCGCTCGCGCATGGTGCGCGGCCGCCGTCGGGGGGTCGGAGTCGCGTCTCGGTCAGTGCCCATGATGCGACGATTCGACGTCCCTCCTCTAACTCCGCTCAGGCGCCGCCGGTCAGCCAGCCACAGCCTCGCCGCGGCGCACAGGCAAACGGTGCTGCGACGCCGGACCGAGCCACCGTCATCGCCACCGCGTGAAGGCGATGGGCATGCGCAGCGTAGGCGTGGCGATCGATGCCGTGCGACACCACCACGAGACTCCGGCACGTGTGCCACTCCCACCTCTCGCGAATGCTCGAGTTGCGTAACCTGAGGCCCGTGGAGCGCTTTGACTTCCGGTTTGCGCCCGCCTACCGGCTGGCGGCGCGACCCTTTGGCATCACACCCAAGCGCGCCTGGGTGCAGATCGATGACGAGCACCTACTCGCCAGCTACGGCCCGTGGCGGCTGCGCACAACGCTGGCCAACATCTGCCGGGTGGCGATCACCGGCCCGTACCGGTTCTACCGGACCGCCGGACCGGCGCGGCTGGGGATCACCGACGGCGGGCTAACGTTTGCGAGCAACGGAGAGCAGGGCGTCCTGATTTCGTTCCGCAAGCGCGTGCCAGCGATCGATCCGCTCAGACTGATCCGACACCCCGAGCTGACAGTGACGGTCGCGGACGTGAACGGTCTGGTCAGCGCGCTCGGCGCCCACCGGTAGCTCGCCGTCCGGCTTGCCGCTACTCGTGAGAAAGAACTCGCCGAGCCCTTGCGCGAGATCATACAGTCAGCTCGATATTCGACGATCAAAGGACCAAGTTCGCCGGCGCTCGGATGGGCCGTGCGGTCACCCGCTTGATGAGCTCGTCCTGGCTCACGGGAACGTGGATGACCACTTGGACAGCCAGTCCCCGGCGGCGCAGGTTTCGTCGTGCGAAGCGGGCATTCGTGGCGAGAGCGCCGGAGAAGCATTTGCCGGCCGAGAGCGGTCCCGGGGGAGGAACCTCGCTGTCGAAACTAGGCGCGAGCGGGAGTCGGCCGCGAGGCAGCGGATGCGGGCTCCGCTTCTGTCCGTCGGGCCTGGGCACGCTGTGCGTGCAGTGCTTCGGCCCGCTGTTTGACACCGAGCATGAACCGGTGGGTCATGATGAACGCCGCCGGCTCGCTGATGCGCATGAACACCCACCAGAGCGGACCGCTCGGTACATGTTGGGTGCCGCGGGAGACGAATCGCGTCCGCCGGTCCTCGATCGGGTACAGGACAAACTGCCAGACCCACAGAAAGCCGCGAGTCTGCAAACTCAGAGCGAGCGCGCGAGGCGGTTCGACGAGTGCGGCGGTCATCTCCGTGCCTCGCTTATCCCAGGGGATCTTGTCGCCGACAGCGAGCTGCTGAAACTCCGGGAGGACGCGAGTCGCGCTCGGACGATCGAGAAAGCCAAAGAGGCGGTCAAGCCAGTCGTAGCTGTACAAGCCGCCACGCTGGTAGCCGATCTGCACTAGCCATGGCCAGATGTCCTCTGGCGGCGCATCTACGGTGATGGCCATCATCCCCATGTCGGTGGGATCGGAGATCAGGGCATCGCCGGGCATCTGACGCGCAAGCTCCTCAGGGGTCGCCCCTCCCCACTGGTCGAACCGTCGCCGGACGCCGAACCAGTAGCCGGCTGCGAGCGCTATGACTGCGACAAGCCACGGGGATCGCCGTGTTGTCAGTTGTGCTGGCATAACCCGCCTCGATTCGTCCCAGACGCCGATGTGATTCCGAACGCAGCGTCGCACGACCGCCGCCGCTTGACATCGGTAGTCCAAGGCAAGGACTCGTCGATCGATGGCGCCCAGCCGCCGTATCCGCGCGATGCGAGGCTGGCGGCCGCGGCTCATCACGCCCGTGCGGCAGCGAAGGCAGGTGTGCGGTGGAGTACCCCCAACGGGACTCGAACCCGTGATCTCCTGCGTGAAAGGCAGGCGTCCTAACCGCTAGACCATGGGGGCCTGCCGCCGATTGTAGGTCCCGGACGGCGATGGACGCCCCCTCGGCGGTCGGCGAGGGTGCTAAGCGATTTCCGGTTGGGGCGACGGTCAACGGCTACTCGTGGCGCACCAGCGTCGCCCGGATGCGGGGCGAGTTCCTCGTGGGCCTCAACCGCGAGGTGCGAGAGGGAGCCGGCGTTCAGGCTGGCGACACGGTCACGCTCACGCTGGCGCTGGACGCGGAGCCGCGGGAGGTCACGGTGCCGCCGGCGCTGGCCGCGGCGCTCGCGGCCGATCCCGAGACGCAGGCGGCGTTTGACCGTCTGGCCTTCACCCACCGCAAGGAGTTCGCCCGGTGGGTGGCGGAGGCCAGGCGGGAGGAAACCCGCGAGCGGCGGGTCGCGCAGGCGATCGAGATGATCCGCGACGGCCGCACGCGCAGCTGAGTCGACAGCGCGTGACCGTTGGGGATGACGGGAGCCTGGGCGGGGGCGGAGCGTCGACGTTGTTCGAAATTCGGATCGCGCCGTCCGATGTCGCCCGTGAGTGACCTATGGCCGCGGTCGTGTTCCAGATCGTCAGCCCCGGGCCCGGATTTCGCACATATCTGACCCCACAGAGGGGATTCCCGCCCGCATCCCGGGCCCCGCAGCGCCTAGCGCCGGGCGCGAGGGGGTCACTGTGACGTCAGGGGCGCCGTGACGGAATCCCGGCGGCGGCGCAGGCGTCCTGCGGGCTCTCGTAGGCGACCATCTCCACCACACGGCCGTCGCGGAACGTGGTGACGTTCGCCCGCAGCGGCGGGGTCTCGCCGTCCTGCGCCGGAGGCTGGACGATGACGACGACGCGGTCGTCGCCGGCGTCGATGACATCGACGAGCCCCGGCAGCCCCGGGCGGTCATCGCGCTGGATGAACGCCAGCGCCTGCGCGCGGTTCTGGCACCCGTCCTCCGGCACGCCGCCGTGCCATTTGATGTCCGGGGCCAGCAGCTCATGGAGGGCCGCCAGGTCGCCGGCGGCCAGCGCCGCATAGCCCCGGCGGGCGAGCTCAACGTTCGGCGCGGTCACAGTCACCGTCACATTGTCGCGCGCCGGACAATCGTCACGTCACCGGATCAAGCACGCCCAGTTCCATCAGCCGTTCGCGCAGACTCTCCGGGGAGCGGAACCGCACCGTCTGCATGCCCAACGCCCGCGCCGCCGTGAGGTTGCGCTCGGAGTCGTCGATCATCAGCGTCGTCTCCGGCCGCAGGTCAAAGCGCTCCATGAGCAGCTGGAAGATGCGCGGATCCGGCTTGGCCACCCGCTCGGCCGACGACACGACGGTCCCGTCGAACCAGCGCAGGAACTCGTAGCGCTCCAGGCGCCGGGGATATGTCTCGGCCTCCATGTTGGTCAGCGCGTAGCAGCGGATGCCACGGCGGCGCAGCTCGCCCAGGATCTCCACCGTGCCGGCGATGGGGCCGGCGACCATCTCCTCGGTGCGCTGTCCCCAGGCCCAGATGAGGTCGGAGTACTCCGGATGGCGCGCCGCCAGGTCGCGGCAGGAGATGACGTAGGGCACGCCCAGGTCATGGGCGTGATGCCACTCCATGGTGCACACCTCGGTCAGGAACCGCTCCATCGCCGCCTCGTCATCGAACAGCTTGCGGTACAGGTGGCGCGGGTCCCAGTCGAGCAGAACGCCTCCAATGTCGAACACGACGGCGTCAACGGCTGCGGTCTCGCTCGCACTCATGCCGTTAAGCCTCGCCGATGTGGGGCAGACTGTGCGCCGTGGACACGTCGCCGCCATCAGCCGACGGGATCCGGGCTGCGGTCACACCCGCGGCGCTGGACGCGGTCCGCGAGCGCGCGCCCCGGGCGGTGGAGGTCGTCGCGCTCCAGGACGGCATGGACGCGACCGGGATCGACTTCCTGGTTCCGCCCTCGGATGCAAGCAGCGACATCATGCCCCGGCTCCCCCAGCTGACGCGGCTGGCCGTCGTCCAGGTCCTGTCGGCGGGAACCGACTGGATCGAGGGGCTTCTGCCTCCGCAGGCGACGCTGTGCAGCGCCCGCGGCGCCCGGGACGCTCCCGTCGCCGAATGGATCCTTGGTGCTCTGCTGGGGACGACAACCGGGCTGTTGCAGTGCGCGCGGATCTGGACCTGGACCGACCGCCACCTCACCGACCTCGCCGGGTGGACGGTTCTCATCGTCGGCATGGGCTCGATCGGCCGCATGGTCCAGGCGCGGCTCCAGACGCTGGGCACGACGGTGGTCGGAGTGGCCTCGCGCGCTCGCGACGACCTGCATGGCGATGACGAGCTGCCGCAACTGCTGCCGCAGGCCGACGCGGTGGTCGTGCTCGCCCCCCTCACCCCGGACACGCGCGGCCTCATCGGCGCCGCCGAGCTCGGCGCCATGCGCGACGGCGCGCTGCTCGTCAATGCCGCGCGCGGTCCCGTCGTCGACACCGACGCGCTCGTCGCCGAGGTGGGAAGCGGCCGGCTGCGGGCCGTCCTTGACGTGACCGATCCGGAGCCGCTGCCTGACGGTCATCCGTTGTGGAGCGCGGCCGGCGTCCTCTCCATCACCCCCCACATCGCCGGGGACTCGGCCATCGGCCACGCCCGCGCCGCGGCGCTGGCCGGGGAGCAGCTGGCGCGCTGGTGCGCCGGTGAGCCGCTGCGCAACGTCGTGCGCGCCGGCCGTTAGCCGTTCGCCCCCCGGCTCGAACAGCCCACATCCGGGGGTAGTGTCCCCGCACATGTCCTCGGTGAGCAGCCGACAGGAGCGCCCGGGACACGACCCGGGCGCGCTGAGCGCCGCGGTACGCGCCGCCGCGCGATTTGACCGCACCCTGGTGTCGGTCGGCGGCGGACTGCTGGCAGCGGTTCCGGTGGTCGCCGCGCTCGGCGCCGGAGTGGCGCTCGGAGACCCGGTCAAGGGGGTGATCGTGGCCGCGGGCGCCATGCTCGTCGGGATCGCCTGGCGCGTCTCCGGCGGCCGCCCGCCACTGGTGCTCATGGCCGTCGACGCGCTCATCATGGCCATCTCCACCTTCGTCGGCTGCGTCACCGGCTCGGTTCTGTGGCTGCACATCGCGGTGCTCTGCCTGTGGTCGCTGGCCGGCGGCCTGCTGGTCGGCGTGGGCAACCGCGGGGGTGTCCTCGGCATGCAGGCGATCATCGCCGTCGTCGTATTCGGCCGCTTCACCGAGCCGGCGCCCGCCGCACTGGGGCTGGCCGGACTGGTGCTCCTCGGCGGGCTGGCGCAGGTGGTCTTTCTGTCGATCATCCGCTGGCCGCTTCCGCTGCGCGCGCAGCGCACGGCCACCGCCGCGGCCTATCGCGCCCTCGCCGACCTCGCCGGGGCCACCGGGGAGGTCTCGTCGCTGGCGGCGGGCGCGGCCCTGGACGGCGCCGCCGACCGCCTGTCCACCCCGGCGCTGCTCGGCGACCCGGCGGTCATGACCCTGCGCTCGCTGGTGTCCGAGGGACATCGGCTCCGGATTGCCCTCATGGCCCTTCATGGGCTGCGCCGTCAGCAGGAGGCGCTCGCCTCGGCCGATCCCCCCACGGACACGCCGGTCGACGCCGCCCGGCCCCTGCATCTCACCGCGCGCATGCTCCAGCAGGCGGCACGCGCGATCGAGGGTGACAGCCGCGCCGCCAGAGAACTGGAGCAGAGCGTGGCCGCGCTCACCCGGGAGGCCGACGAGGAGGCCGAGTTTGAGTTCACCCCCGCCACCGGGTCGTTTTCGGCCGAGGCGACGGCGCTGCAGATCTCCCGCCGCGCGGCTGCGCTTGCCGGCCAGGGGCGCGCCATCGGCTCCCTGGCTCCGGCGGCCGGCCGCGGCGGGGGCCTGCGCAGCCGCCGCCCGTTCAGCCGGACCAACCATCCGCTGGCTCGCCTGCGCGGCTACACCGGCCAGGTGCGGGCCAACGCCTCCCTGCAGTCTCCGGCAGGGCGGCACGCGCTGCGGCTGGCCGTCATCGTGCCGGCCGCCACCGTCATCGCCCGGGGACTGCCGCTGGACCGCAGCTACTGGCTGGTGGTGGCGGCGGCAACCACGCTCCGGCCGGAGTTCGGCGCGACGTTCACGCGGGGCACCGAGCGCGCCGTGGGGACGTGTCTCGGCGTCGCACTGGCCGGCGGCATCGCCGTCGCCGCGCACCCGGCCGGGGGCGTGACCGTCGCGCTCGTGGGCGTGCTCGCCTTCGCCGCCTACGCCGTCTTTCCGGCGAGCTTCGCCCTCGGCTTTGCCTTCATCACGGCGCTCGTCGTCTTCCTCCTCAACGCCGTGTCGCCGGACACGCTGGCGACGGCCGGGGCCCGCCTGCTCGACACCCTCATCGGCGGCACGATCGGGCTGCTCGTCTACGCCCTGTGGCCGACGTGGGCGCACGGGTCGGCGTGGCAGTCACTGGCTGACCTGGTGGCCGCCGAGCGCGCCTACATCAACGGGGTGCTGCGGGCCCTCATCGAGGGCCGGCGGGCGAGCGAGGCACAGATGACGGCGCTGGCGCGGCGCGCGCGCCTCGTGCGGACGCGCGCGGAGGCAACCGTCGCCGCATCCCTCTCGGAGCCCGCCATCCGCCGCATCGATGCGCGCCAGAGCCAGGGCGCCCTCGGCGTGCTCCGGCGGCTCGTCCAGGCCGCCCACGTCCTGCGACTCGATGCCCAGGACGAGCGAGAGCGGCACCCGGTGCCGGAGTTGGAGCCGCTGCGGTCCGGCATCGACGGGCAACTGGGCGCCGTCGAGCGTCTGCTGCAGTCCCGGGCGGAGAGTGAGGAGGCGCCGGCGGTGCTGCCTGACCTGAGGGCGCTGCACCAGCGGTTTGAGCGCGACGTGCGTGAGAACCCGGACGGCCTGCCCCTCGTCGCCGAGCTTGACGAGATCGTCGACGCCGCCAACGGGCTGGCGGCGGTGCTCGGCATGGAGGCGGTGGATGAGGATCCTCAGACCGAGCAGGAGCGAGTCTCGGCATGAGGCGGATCGTGACCGTCGCGCCCGCCACCGTCTATGCCGTGGACATGCGCGCCGCGTAGCCGCAGCCCAGGTCCCGCAGTCGCTTGGTGAGAGCGCGGACGTCAGGGCGCCGCCCGGTGAACAGTTCGCAGTCAAACCGCAGATCAAGGCGCGCCCGGTGGATGACGTCGGCCATGAACGCGTCACACGTGACCAGGTCACAGCCGGGCAGCGCCCCGGCGAGGGCCTCCAGGTCGGCGGCATCGCCGGGCCGCCGGCGCCGCTGCGGGAGCTCGTGCTCCAGAACCCACTCCATCCGCCGGCGGACCTCCCGCCACAGCCGGGGCGGCGGGTCAGGCAGCCGCCGTCCGCCGGAGAGATCGCGCAGCAACTCCAGCAGGCCGAGGTCCGGCCGCGGCCGCGACTCGCGCTCGTGGACTGCGGATTCGAGGACGGTGACGACCCCGCGGGCGATGGCGGCGCGCAGCACGGGCTCAAGCTCCCGGAAATCCGGCTTGCGCTTGGCGATACCGCTCAGGTAGTTCTGGTCCAGGTACAGCCGCAGCGGCGACCGGGGGGCCGGGTCCGCCGCCGGCGATCGGTCAGGCGGCGCGCTCGTCGATCTGCGGCTCGGTGCCATGTGGCTGCCAGCCGATGGCGGGGGCGATGTCCCGCGCGATCGTCTCCAGCATCCGCGCGTTGTACTCGACGCCGAGCTGGTTGGGCACCGTGAGCAGGAGGGTGTCCGCGGCCTGCACCGCGGCGTCGCGGCTGAGGTCCTCGGCGATGGCATCCGGCTCCCCGGTGTAGCTGCGGCCAAAGCGCGCGACAACGCCCTCCAGGTAGCCGAGCTGGTCGCGCCCGTGATCGGCGGTCCGTCCTCCGAAGTACCGGCGGTCGGCGTCGGTGACGATCGGCAACACGCTGCGGCTCACCGACACGCGCGGCTCATGCCGCCAGCCGGACTCCTCCCACGTCCGCCGAAACAGCGCGATCTGCTCGGCCTGGAGCTCTCCGAAGGCGACGCCGGTGTCCTCGCTGAGCAGGGTCGAGCTCATCAGGTTCATGCCCTGCTCCGCGGCCCAGATCGCAGTTTGGCGCGTACCGGAGCCCCACCAGATCCGCTCGGCAAGGCCGGGTGACTGGGGCTGGATGGACAGCGCCGCCGAGACCCCGCCGGTCATCTCCGGGTCCGATTGGGCCACGCCGGCGCCCGCGATGGCGGCGCGGAACAGGCGCGTGTGGGCGCGCGCCATGTCGGCGTCGCTCTCACCCTCCGCCGGGACGTAGCCGAACGAGGCGGCCCCGCGCGAGGCCGGCTCCGGAGAACCGCGGCTGATGCCGAGCTGCAGCCGGCCGCCGCTGATCAGGTCGGCGGCCGCCGCCTCCTCGGCCATGTACAGCGGGTTCTCGTAGCGCATGTCGATGACCGCGGTCCCGATCTCGATCCGGCGCGTGCGGGCGGCGATGGCGCTCAGCAGCGGAAACGGGGACGCCAGCTGGCGCGCGAAGTGATGCACGCGGACATACGCCCCGTCGATGCCCAGCTCCTCGGCTGCCTGCGCCAGCTCGATCGTCTGCAGCAGCGCGTCGGCGGCCGTGCGCGTCTCGAAGCCCGGCGCCGGCTGCCAGTGGCCGAAGGAGAGAAAGCCGATCCGCTTCACCCCATTGATGCTAGGAGGACCGCGGATCGGTGCCGAGCGCTACTCCGACTGGCGGCCGAGCGTCGCCACAAAGCGGTCGATCCGTCGCCGCTCCTCCTCCGCCAGCGGCGCGTCGGCGGCAACGAGCAGGGTCATCGGACCACGATCGCGCGCCCAGCGGTCGGCGGCGGCGCTGAAGCCGGTGGCGATCCACACCAGGGGCAGCGATCCGGCGAAGGCCATCACCGTCTCCTCCTGGCGCGCCGGGGAGGCCTCACCGCGCACCAGCGCGATCGAGACCAGGTCCAGGGCGTGCGCGACGCGGTTGATCGCGTCCAGGTCACCACCGTCACCGAGCAGCGCGATCTCGCCCTCGCGCAGCATGTCCCGGGCCCAGGTGCCGGGGGCGCCGGCGAGGGCGGAGGGGACGCAGACCAGGCGAAAGCTCGGCTCCGGCATGGGCAAGACGCTACCGCCCGGCCAGCAGCGCGGGCAACCGGCGCATGTCGTCAAAGACGGTTGTGCGCTCGCCGGCCAGCGCGTGCGCCGGGGTGACGCTCCCGGTATAGGCGAACACGTCCATGCCGGCGGCGCGGGCGGCCATCACGCCGTGGCGGCTGTCCTCGACGACCACGCAGGCTTCCGGCGCGGCCCCCATCCGCTCGGCGGCGAACAGGAACAGGTCCGGCGCCGGCTTGCCGTTGGCCACCTGCGCGGCGGAGAAGATCCGTCCGGCGAAGCGCTCGTAGAGGCCGACCAGCCCCAGCTTGTGGCGCAGGCGGTCCGGCTCGGAACTCGACGCCACGCACGTCGCCACCGAGATCTGGTCAAGCGCCGCCTCGATCCCGTCGATCGGTTCAAGCTCGGCCGCGTAGGCATCGGCGTACAGGCCGCGGAACTCCCGGTCCCAGTCATCGGCCAGCGAGCGGCCGAGGTGCTCCTCCAGCGCGGAGCGCATCACCGAGGGGGAGCGGCCGACGAAGCGCTCGATGATCTCCTGCTCGGTCAGGGGCATCCCCAGCCGCTCCAGGATGAGCTTGTCGATCCGCACCGCGATCGGCTCGGAGTCGACGAGCACCCCGTCGCAGTCGAAGATGACAAGCTCCAGCGGCGCCGCGGCGCCGGTCATGCCGGACGCGCGGTCAGCTCGTCGGCCAGCGCGTCCAGCGCAGCCAGGCCGGCGGGGATCGGCTCCAGGTCGATGTACTCGTCCAGGCGGTGGGCGTTGCCGCCGGTGGTCACCCCCACGGTGATGGCCGGGATCCCCCGCCCGTGGGCGGCGTTGGCGTCGGTCGAGGAGGCGGTCTCGGCCGCGGCGGGGAGCCCGGCCCGCTCCCGGGCCCGGCGCGCCGCGACCAGGAGCGGATGATCGGCGGCGATCCGCCCGCCGGGACGGTGCCCCAGCTGGTCGATCTGCGCCTCCACGCCCGGCGCCGCCCGGCTCCACGCGCCGTGCACAAGCTCGGCCGCTCGCCGGAGGAGCTGCTCATCCTCGCTGCGCACGTCCAACTCGGCGCCCGCCTCGGTGGCGATGACGTTGATGGCGCTGCCGCCGGCGATGGTGCCGACGTTGGCGACCAGGCCGGCGTCGCTGAGCTCGGCGACGAGCGCCGCCAGCGGGGCGATCAGCTCGTGCACCGCGCTCGGATTCCCGCGATCGCCCCACGGATGCCCGCCGGGGGCGCGGACGGTGACGCGGAAGCGCAGCGAGCCCACGGCGGCCACGGTGATGCTGTCGAGCATCTGCCCCTCGACGGCGATGAACGCGCCGCACGGACGGTCGTCAAGCAGCGCCTTGGCGCCCGCCAGATCGCCCAGTCCCTCCTCGCCGACGGTCGCCGCCAGCAGCACCGGACGCCGCAGGTCACGATCGCGCAGGCGCCGCGCCAGGTGCACCAGCGCCGCCACCGCCACCGAGTTGTCCCCCAGGCCCGGCGCGGCCAGCCGCCCGTCGGTCTGGTGAAACGCGATCTCGGTGCCGGCGGAGAACACGGTGTCAAGGTGGGCGGCGAACACCACCGTCTCGTCGGCGGCGCCGTCTCCCAGCGCGGCGATCACGTTGCCGGCCCCGTCGCGCCGCGGCGTGGCCCCGGCGGCGGCGAACAACTCGGCGACGAGCTCTCCGCGACGCGCCTCGGCGAAGGTGGGCGCCGGCACCGCACAGATCCGGCGCGCCTCGTCGATGAGGCGAAGCGCGGCGGGATCCGAGGCGAAGCTCACGAGGGGCGATTGTGCCGGGATCGCGCCCCGGACGGCGCCCTGGCTCGCGAGCCGCGCGGGCGCGGTGCTAGGTTGCGGCTGTGGCCGCGATCGGCGTCTCGACACCCCGCCGGGACTCAGGGCCCAAGGTCCGTGGGGCGACCCGGTTTGCCGGCGATGCGCCGGTGCCCGGGCTGCTGCACGCGCGGCTGGTTCTCGCCCATGAGGCCCACGCCCGGATCGCCGCGGTCAATCCCGGTCCGGCGCTGGAGCTGCCCGGCGTGGTCGCCGTGCTCACCGCCGCCGATTTGCCGATCGTGGCCGCGGGCAAGGGCCGGCTGTACGAGCCGCTCGCCCGCGAGGAGGTCGTCTACGCCGGCCAGCCGGTCGCGCTCGTCGTCGCCGAGAGCGAGGCCGTCGCCGAGGACGCCGCCCAGCTGGTCGAGCTCGACCTTGAGCCACTGGACCCGGTGCTCGATCTGGAGGCGGCTGCCGCTCCCGGCGCTCCCCGGGCACGGGTGACCGCCGCCGCCGAGGGCGCGGACTCCGACATCGGTGACGCCCATGCCGCCGTCAGCGCCGGGGGCATCGAGGGCGAGGAGCTTTCCGACAACGTGCTGGGGACCGCGCGCCTGGCCGACGGGGACGTCGCCGCCGCTCTCGCCGACAGCGCGGCCGTCGTGCGCGGGCGCTTTGAGACGCCGTGGATGTATCAGGCGTACCTGGAAACCCAGACGGCCACGGCGTGGCTTGAGCCCGAAGGGGAGCTGGTCGTGACCAGCTCCACCCAGGCGCCGTTCGGAACCCGGGACGCCGTCGCCCGGCTGTTTGGGCTCACTCCGGACCGCGTGCGGGTGCGCGCCGCACCGCTGGGGGGCGCCTTCGGCGGCAAGATGATGCTCATCGAGCCGCTCGTCTGCTCGGCCGTGCTCACGCTCAAGCGCCCGGTGCGCCTGGCGCTGACGCGCAGCGAGGACATCGCCGCGACCAATCCCGCCGGTGCCGAGATCATGACGGTTGAGCTCGGAGCCGACGCCGAGGGCCGGCTCACCGGGATCCGCGCCCGCGTCCTCGTCGACCGCGGCGCCACCGACGACTTCGGCATCGAGTCGATCGCCGCCATGCTGGCCTCCGGTCCGTACAACTGGCGCGCCCATGAGCTCGTCGCCCTCGGCATCGCCACCAACCGGGTCACGTTCGGCGCCTACCGGGCCCCGGGGGCGGCGCCGGCGGCGTTCGCCGTCGAGTCCCTGCTCGACGATCTCGCCCGGCAGCTGGACATCGATCCGCTGAAGCTGCGGCTGCGCAACGTCGCCGGTGAGGGCGACCGGGCCGCGTCGGGCCAGGCCTTCCCGGTGTTCGGCGCCCGCGCCTGCCTGGAGCGGCTGCGCGACCACCCGCTGTGGGCCCGCCGCTCCGAGCTGCCGGAGAACGAGGGCATCGGCGTCGCCGTCGGCTGGTGGCCCGGCGGCTATGAGCCGGCCGCCGCCGTCTGCCGGCTGGACGCCGACGGCTGCCTGACGGTGATCACCGGTGCCGCCGACATGACCGGGGTGGAGACGAGCTTCGCCGCCATCGCGGCGGACGCCTTCGGCATCGATGTCAGCCGCGTGCGGGTCGTCGGCGCCGACACCTCCAGCGCCCCGTACGCCGGCACCAGCGGCGGCAGCAAGGTGACCTACACGGTGGGCCGCGCCGTTGAACGGGCGGCCGTCGAGGCCCGCGAGCGGCTGCTGGAGGTCGCCGCCGACGAGTTGGAGATCGCCGTGGAGGACCTGGAGATCGTCGACGGGACGGTTCAGCCGCTCGGCGTCCCCGCCAAGGCGCTGCCGATCGACGAGCTGGCCGCCAAGATCCTCAGCTTCGGCAGCCGCCACATGCCCGTGGAAGGCCACGGTCGCACGGCGCTGCCCCAGGCCCCACAGGCCGCGGCCCATCTCTCCCATGTGCGCGTCGACCCGGAGACGGGCCACGTGCGGGCGCTGCACCATGTCGTCGCCCAGGACGTGGGGCGGGCGCTCAACCCGGCGCTCGTCGAGGGCCAGATGCGCGGCGGCGCCGCCCAGGGCCTGGGCTGGGCGCTGCTCGAGGGCCTCGCCCACGATGAGTACGGTCAGCTGGTGACCGGCACGTTCGTCGACTACGCGCTGCCGAGCGCCGACACGACCCCGCCGATCGACACCGAGATCGTCGAGGTGCCCGTGCCGGAGGGGCCCTACGGCGCCAAGGGTGTCGGGGAGGCCCCGGTCGTCGGCGTGCCCGGCGCCGTCGCCAACGCCATCGCGGCGGCCACCGACGGGGTGCGGGTGACGCAGCTGCCGATGACGCCGGAGCGGGTGTGGCGCGCGCTGAGCGCCGCCGGCGCCCGGACCGAGGCCGGCGACGAGTCGTCGGTCGGCGCCTGAACCCCGCGGGCGACGGCATTCTCAGGGGGCGGCTCGCCCGGCAGACTGCCGGTCACAAATGTGGCAGTTCCGGGAGTTAGACAGGTGAGATGCGCCGATGGGAGTCGGAGAATGACGACGAGGTGCTGGCCGCCGCCGCGGAGGAGGCCGATGCCTTCGCCGTCTTCTACCGCCGCTACGAGCGGCCGATCCTGGCCTTCTTTCGTCGGCGGACGGGCGATGCGGAGATCGCCGCCGACCTGACGGCGGAGGTGTTCGCGGCGGCGCTCTCGGCGTGTCACCGTTACCGCGCGGGAGAGGCGCCGGCGAGCGCCTGGCTGTTCGCGATCGCGCAGCACAAGCTGGCCAAGAGCCGCCGCCGCGGGGTCGTCGAGGACCGGGCGCGCCGGCGGCTGGCGATGGCGCCGCTCTGGCTGGAGGACGAGGACCTCGCCCGCATCGATCGTCTTGTCGAGGGACCGGACGCGGCCGGGTCCCTGCTGGAGGCCCTGCCCGCCGATCAGCGGGCTGCGGTGCGGGCGCGCGTCCTGGACGAGCAGTCCTACCCGGAGATCGCGGTCACCCTCCGCTGCTCCCCCGCCGTCGCCCGCAAGCGGGTCAGCCGGGGGCTGGCCGCGCTTCGCGAACAGCTTGGAAAGGAGCCATCGTGACCGTGCTGCCCCAACTTGAGCGCGAGCTCATCGACGCTCACGGCCGCCGGCGTCGCGTGCCCGGGCGCCGGTCGCGCCGGCGCGGCTGGCCGCCCCCGCGGCTGATCGGCGCCGCCGTGCCGGTGGCGGCTGCGCTCGTGGCCGCCGCTGTCGTCGTCGTGTTTGCCGGGTTGGGCGGCGGGCGCCGCAGCGGCCCAGCCGCGCCCGCCGCCCCCAATCAGATCGTCCTCGGCGCCTCCACGCTCAGCCCGCGGCTGCCGCTCTCGGAGGCGATCGATCGCTCGCTCCCGGTGCTTCGCCGCCGCCTGCACGCCGTCTTTGCCCATGCCCGGGTGCTGCGATTCGCGAACAGCGTGGTCATTGACGGCGTGCCGAGAGCCGGCCGGCCCGAGGCGATCGCGCTGGCGGCCCCGGGGCAGCTGCGTTTCTTTGACTGGGAGGCGGACGTGTTGACGCCCAACGGCAGGACGGTGGCCCAGCTTCCCGCTCAGGCGACCGCGGCGCTTCAGATCAGCCAGGGGACGGCCGACGGGCCGGGCGCCACCGGCCCCGGCAGTCTGTCGCTCTATGCCGCCGTCCGGCTGGCCTCGCGCCAGCCGGCCGAGCCCCCGGGCACGTCGCACACCGCCCACGGCGCCCGGTACTACCTGTTCGGCGCGCCGGGCAGCACCGCCTGCACGACCGCCGCCGCAGACCGCGGGACCGCCCCGCCGCCGCGCCAGCACTGCCTGCTGGCGGGCCCGGCGGCGAGCACCGGCGC
>DASSZQ010000112.1:0-27134 GCA_035702755.1 Solirubrobacteraceae bacterium
CCGGCCCGCGCCAGCGGGTCCAGGCGGTCGCGGCCGTGGGGATCTGAGCGGAGAAAGCTCACTCGTCTTGGAGTTTAGGAGGCGGCGTCAGGCGCTGTCGGTGGTGGCGGCGGTCCGGGCGGTGGCGGTGTCGGACCGAGCTGCCAGAGGTCGTCGCCGTCATGGCGCTCCGCCAACCACCGGCGGGCATCCTCCTGACCGAGCCGCACCAGGGCGCGCGCGAACTCCGGGGCGAACAGCAGGAAGCTGAGCAGCTCCGCGTGATGGACGTCACGTCCCCCGCCGGTCAACCGCGCGAGCAGGGCCAGGTCCGGCGCCCGGACCGCCGCTGTCGGCCCGCTGTAGTGGGTGCGGACGACGTCCAGTGCGCGCTGAGCGATGGCGTTGGGCTCGGCGGGCGCGATCAGGATGTATGGGACCTGGCGCTTGCCCGTCCCCGGCCCCGCCAGCCGGTTGATCGTCGCCAGCGTCTGCACGTCGGCGGCCAGCTGGTCCTCAAGCAGGCCGACCAGAACCTGCGCCGCTCCCGCCAGCGCGTCCGGGCGGGCGCCGCCGTCCTCCGAACCGGCGCTCCCGGCGGGAGGCCGCGGATCAATGGCCGGCGAGTTCAGTGCCACCACCACAACGCGGCCGGCACCGAACGCCAGCGCCGGCTTCACCGGGGTGTCCAGCCGGGTACCGCCGTCCATGTACCACCCCTGAGCGCCCTCCGGCGCCACCACGTGAACGGCCGGAAACAGGATCGGAATCGCCGCCGAGGCCAGGACATGGTCCTCGGTCAGCCGCACGGACACGTAGTCGATCCGGCGGCGAACGTCGACCGGGGGTGACGCCAGCCCGGAATGGAACACCACCGAGCGCCCGGTGGATGCCGACGTCGCCACCACGGCCACGGCGTCCAGGTGGCCCTCCCGGACGTTGCGCTCGATCCGGGGGAAATCGATGCGAGCGCGCAGGCTCGCCCGCAGCGGCTCCGGATCAAGCAACGAGTCGATCCGCGCCCGGGGGACGCCGAGCACCTCGCCGGCGTATTCCCCCAACCGCAGCAGCGAGGCGGGCGAGACGAGCCCTCGCGCCACCTGACGCCAGCCGATCGCCTCCCAGATCTCGAGCGCCGCGGCGGTGATCTCGTCAATCGGCAGCTGGGCGGTGCTGGCGAGGAACGCGGCGTTGAGGGCGCCGACACTTGCGCCGATGAGGATCCGCGGCCGCTGGCCGCGCTCCTCCAGGACCGGCAACAGGACCGAGAGCGCCCCGGCCTCATAGGCGCCCCGGGCGCCCCCGCCGGCCAGGACGAGGGCCACCGGGTCACCGGCCGTCGGATCACCGGCCGCCAAATCGCCGGGCGCCGGATCGCTGACCGCTGGATCACCAGCCCCCGGGTCACGGCCGCGTGCGGTCATGGCGCCAAGGCTACGCGGCGGCGTTGGCGGGAGCCCCGGTCCCACCGGGCGCCCCCGGTCGCACCGGTGCCGCGTCGCCGTCGATGCGCTGCGGCGTGGCATCCGCCGTGGCTACCAGGCCGCGGTTGTTGGTGAGCAGCTTTGGCGATGAAGAGGTCATCCGGATTTCAGGCGCGGCATCCCTGCCGCTGGGCCCGTGGGGGGCGGTGTGGGAGCGGTGGCCGGGGGTGGCATGCGCGCGAGAAGCCCCCGGTGTGTGCGAAACCCGGACGCGGCGCCGACGATCTGGAACAGAACCGCCGCTATACGCCACTCACCGGCGAAATCGCCCGGGGCAAACCGAATTTCGTACAAACAGGGCGCTCCACACCCGCCCGGGCTCCCGTCATCGCCGTCGACGACGACGACCCCGCCGGCACCGATTCACGCCAGGCACCTCCTGGCCGACCAGGCTGAGGCAACCTCGGCACCGCGCCCACTTCCGGGCCGAGACCCGGGTCCGCGGGGCGTCCGGGCGGGCGCCGATCGGCCCCCCACGGACTTGGCAACGTTCTGGAAACGTCACGCCAACGGCGAATTGACAGGTTTCTGGCCGTGGCCACGAAGGGGCGGCCATGGGACCAAGCCAAGCGGCCGCGGGCCGCAGTCGCAAATGACCGAGAACAGGACGCATCCGATCAACGAAGAGCACAGCAGGATCGCCTATTGCGAGTGCGGGGCGCAGCTCCAGGGCGATCGTGTGGGGCAGCTTTTCGATGCGGCACAGGCACATCTTGCTCATCACCATCCTGAGCTCCTGGGGGCGCTGGAGTTCGAGACGGTCATGCAGATGAGCGAGGAGGTACCGGGGGCGCTCGACAGCTGAGGCGGGCGGCGACGGGGAACCGCCGCCCGCCCTAAGCGTTGGGCATATCGCGCTGAGGGGGAAGCAGCTCCGCACAGTCCGCCGCCGACCGGCCGCAAAGAGGCGACCGGCGGCGGCGGGTTGCGCGCACCTCTCCTCAGCTACCACCCTCCGCCGGACGAGCTTGACGAGGACGCGGGAGCAGCGCCGGAACCCGTGGTGACCGCGGACCCCGCGGGAGCGACCAACCACCACTTCGCCCCAAAGCCGTTACTGCCCTCACCGCTGGTGGTGCCCGGCCCGGTGTCGCCGGCGAAGTAGTACAGGGGATGGCCGTCGTAGGTGACCTGCCGGGTGCCGTTTCCGCGGCTGATGGTGCCCAGCATCGCGGGCCGTGCTCCGCTGGACGCGGTCGGCTGGCCCTTGGTGACGAGCGGCGGCCACGCCGAGGCGCATGCCCCGGAGCACTTGGAACTGTCGCGGCTGTCGGCGGTCCAGAGATACACCGACCGTCCGGCCGAGTCGGTGAGGTAGGTCTTGCCCGCGCGCTGCGCTGTCTTGATCGAGACGCTCTTGGCGCTCGCCGTCGAGGACGCGGCCGAGCTCCCGTACCCGCCGCCACCGCCGGCCGCAGCACTGGACGTCGAACCGGGAGTGCTTGAGCTCCCGCAGCCCGCGGCCACCAGCGCCACGGCGACTACGGCCGCCGCACCGAGTGAGCGGACTCTCGTTGCCTTCGAAGTGCGCACCATGTTCTCCTGAGCTTTTAGTTGAGGTGTCGTCTGATCCGCGCGGATCACCTGAAAAGACGCCGCTCCGGGAGGATCCTTCCCGCACCGCGGTCCGGGGGCCCGCCCCAGCCCCGGGGCCGACCCGCCGACCCGCCGACCCGCCGACCCGCCGACCCGCCGACCCGCCGACCCGCCGACCCGCCGACCCGCCGACCCGCCGCCGAAGCATGGAGCCTTGACGCCAAAACACACCCCCAGAACGTGCACCGCTTTTTTGTAGGTGGTTATGGCCGATGACAGGTTGTGCACGCAACTGCAACCGTTACACCTCAAAAGGCGTCCCCTTGGGCCAGGCGAACGGGCGTCACCTCATAAAAGGAGTTCACATGCAGCGCTCTCTCAGGGGCAGCAGGAGGCTGCTTGCGTGTCTTTCGACCAGCGTGCTGGTCACCCTGGGGATGACGGGACTGTTCGCGACGGGCGCGTCGGCGCACGCTCATACCAAGCGACATTCCAGATCCCACGACGGTAACGGCGGGATGAGAGTCCAGAGCCAGGCGTGGGGCATGGCAAATAGCCAAGCCGCCTATCTCTACACGTTGACCAACGCCAACGGCATGAAGGTCAACATCACCAACTACGGCGGTGTCGTGCAGTCGATCTTCGTCCCGTCCCGGGACGGCACCATGACCAACGTGGCACTCGGCTTCCCGTCGCTGGCCGATTACGTCAACGACTTCACCCAGGGCGCCAACCAGACGCCGTGGCCGTTGCCCGGCGGGTCCGGCAACACGTACTTCGGCGCGATCATTGGTCGCTATGCGAACCGGATCGCCAACGCCTCGTTCACGATGAGCTGCGACCCCAAGGTCTGCGCCAACAACGGGGTCACGTACACGCTGGACGCCAACAATGGGGCCAACACCCTCCATGGCGGGTATCTCGGCTGGAACACCGCAGTCTGGTCGGCAACACCGGTCAAGACCCACTTTGCCGTGGGCCTGCAGTTGACCAACACGTTCCCGGCCGGCGAGGGCTGCTTTGCCAAGCTCACCGGGGCGGTCTGCAACACGCCCACCGGCGGCTTCCCCGCGCCTGTCAAGGCGACGGTGACGTACCTGCTGACCAACAACAACGCCCTGAAGATGGTGTACAACGTGGTCAATCTGTCGAGCACCGATGCCACGGTGCTCAATGTCACCAACCACACGTACTTCAATCTCGCCGGCGAAGGCTCAGGATCGGTGTATCACCAGTACCTGGCGATCAACGCCAACCAGTACCAGCCGGTCAACCTGAACCTCATCCCCACCAACTTCGCCAACGTGGCGGGGACGGCGTATGACTTCCGGACGATGAAGCCGATCGGCCAGGACATCCGGAACGCCAACCTGCCGGACGGCGGGACCCAGGCGTTCCCGCAGCTCGTGATCGCCCACGGGTATGACAACAACTGGGTGCTCAACGGCTCCGGCTACCGCCTCGACGCCGTGGCGATGGACAAGAAGACGGGCATCGTCCTGTCGGAGTTCACCGACCAGCCCGGGGTGCAGTTCTACTCCGGGAACTTCCTGGTGGGCGACCTGGTGGGGACATCCGGCTACACGTACCGCCAGTCGGACGGGTTCACGCTGGAGACCCAGCACTACCCGGACGCGCCGCACCACATCGGTGATCCGGCGTGGCCGTCGGTCGTCCTGAACCCGGGGGCGACGTTCAACTCCACCACGGCGTACCAGTTCTCACTGGCCGGCCGGCACCATCACAGCCGGCGGTTCTAAAGCCGGGGAGAGCCGGTCCCCTCAGGGGGGCGGGACCGGCCTCTCCTCCCCGTCTCCCCTCGCCGGGGATGACCGGCGCGGGCGGGAGCTCTCCCCTTTCCCGCTCGCGCCGGCTGCTGGCCTGCGGGCCGTGGGTGCCCCCCCGGGGCCGCCATCCGGGATAACTGCGGCTGATCGTCACGTCCTCCTGCCGTACGGTTGACGGGATGCACGAGGAAGCCAGCCACGCGACCGACATCGCCGGGCTGCTGGAGCGCGGCGCCGAGCATGGCTGCATCGCGGAGTCCGACATCGACTCGGTGGCCGAGCGAGCCGAACTCGACGACGAGGGTGTCGAGGACCTGCGCGAGCGTCTGAGCTCGGCCGGCATCGAGGTCACCGATGACTGCGGCCGCCACGGCATCCCCTCCACCACCTACAGCAACGGCGAGCTGACGCACTACACCGTTGACGCCATGACCCAGTTTCTCTCCGGCGTCAGCCGCTACCGGCTGCTCAGCGGGCCGGAGGAGCTGGAGCTCGCCCGGCGGATCGAACGCGGCGACCTGCGGGCCAAGGAGAAGCTCATCAACCACAACCTGAGGCTGGTCGTCTCCATCGCCAAGCGCTACCAGGGCAACGCCAACATGACGCTGCTCGACCTCGTGCAGGAGGGCACGCTCGGACTCATCCGGGCGGCCGAGAAGTTCGACCACCGGCGGGGGTTCAAGTTCTCAACCTACGCGACGCTGTGGATTCGCCAGGCGATTCAGCGCGGCCTCGCCGACCGGGGCCGCGTCATCCGGCTGCCGGCGGCGGTGGAACAGCAGGAGCGCAAGATCGCCGCCGCCCAGGCGCGGCTCACCCGCGAACTGGAGCGCGAGCCGACGTTTGAGGAGATCGCCTCGGCCACGGGACTGGAGGCGACGCTGGTGGAGGAGCTCAGCCAGGCGCCGCGCGTGGTCACCAGCCTTGATCGAACCATCGGCGAGGGAGAGGAGACGACGCTTGGATCGATCCTCCCCGCCGACACCCGCCCGGTCGGCGAGGAGGTCCAGATCAGCCTTGAACAGGAGCAGGTCCGGCGCGCGGTCGCGTCCGTGCCTGAGCCGGATCGATCGGTGATCCGGCTGCGGTTCGGGCTCGACGGGGACGCCGAACCCAAGAGCTATGCCGCGATCGCCCGGGAGCTGAACCTCACGACCCGCCGGGTGCGCCAGCTGGAGGCGCGCGCCCTCGGCGAACTTGCGATGGTCCGCGAGCTGGAGGCTCTGGCTGCCGCCTGACGGGGCTCGGCCAGGGCCTGGCGACAAACGAGCGCAGACCGCGGACGACGGCAGATGTCACCGGTTTGACACGCGCGGGCGGGCGCGGCGGCGGGCCGCGACCCGGGTAGGCTTTGCCTGGGCGGTATAGACGCCGCCGTCCCCGCGATGCCCACCGACGCCACCCCCATCGACCAGCTGGTGAAGATCGGCGCCGCCGCCAGCGCGCTGGGCGTCAGCGTCGACACCCTGCGCCGGTGGGAGCGCGCCGGGAGGATCCGTTTCCAGCGCCGCGACAACCAGCGCTACGTCTCGGCGGCCGATCTCTCCAGGCTGTTGACCGACCGGGGCGCCAAGGGCCTGACCAGCGCGCGAAACCGGATGCAGGGCGTCGTCATCGCCGTCCGGCGCGATGAGGTCATGGCGCAGATCGACATGATCTGCGGGCCGTACCGGATCGTCTCGCTCATGTCGCGCGAGGCCGCGGACGAGCTCGACCTCAAGCCGGGCGCTCCGGCGACCGCGGTGGTCAAGGCGACCACCGTGATCGTCGAGACCCGGAACTGATCACCCGGGCGGGCCGTCGCAGCGCTTCCGCTGGCTCCTGGGCATTGCCTATGCAATGCTTCGGCACATCATGACCGAGAGGAAGCGTTTGGTGAACGTTCTACGGAGGGTGGCCGCGGCGCTGGTGCTGGGGCTCGCGGTGGCGGCCGCGATCGCGGGATGCGGCTCGAGCTCCACCAGCACCACCGGCGGCCCCGGCGCCGCCCGCGGCGGCTCAGGCACGGCCCCGGCGCACGGGACGGTGTCGGTGCTCTACGCGGGTTCGCTGGTCAACATGATGGAGCATGACCTGGGGCCTGCGTTTGCCAGGGCGACGCACTATTCCTATGAGGGCTACGGCGCCGGCTCGACCGAGATCGCGGCCCAGATCAAGGGCAAGATCCGGCGGGCGGACGTGTTCATCAGCGCCAGCCCCAAGGCCGACGCGCTCCTGCAGGGGGCATCCAACGGCTCCTGGGTCAGCTGGTATGCGAGCTTTGCCAAGGCCCCGCTGGTCATCGGCTACAACCGGCAGAGCGGCTATGCGGCGCAGTTTCGCTCCAAGCCGTGGTACACGGTGATCACGCAGCCGTCGATCAAGGTGGGGGTGACCGATCCCCAGCTTGACCCCAAGGGCAAGCTCACGGTCCAGGCCATCCACGAGGCCGCGGCGCAGCTGAAGATGCCCGCGCTCACCCGGCAGCTCTCCAAGTTCCAGGTCTTTCCTGAGGAATCGCTCGTCGGCCGACTGGAGGCGGGCCAGCTCGACGCCGGGTTCTTCTACTCCAATGAGGCCAGGGAGCAGCACATCCCCACCGTCGCACTGACGCCGGTGCACGCCAGCGCCACCTACACGGTGACGCTGCTCAGGGGGGCGCCGAACGCGGCCGGCGGCCAGGCATTCATCAAGTTCCTGCTCAGCCCCAGCGGCCGGGCGATCCTCACCCGCCACGGCCTGACGGTCCTGACCCCGGCGGTGAGCGGATCCGGCGTACCGGCGGGGCTGGGCTCGGTGCTCGGCAGCGGTTGATCTCCTTCGCGCGCACCCCACTGGCGTGGCTGGGCGCGCTGCTGGCGATCTACCTGATCGCGCCGATCGCCGCATTCCTGGTGCGGCTCGGTCACGGTGCGCCCGCGGCGCCCGGGCTGACCGGCGCGCTGGTGACCTCGCTGGAGACGGCGACGATCTCGACGGCGATCATCGCCGTCGCCGGGGTCCCGCTGGCGTATCTCCTCGCGCAGGCTCGCGGCCGGCTGGGCTCGCTGATGTCGGTCCTCGTCGCTCTGCCCCTGGCGCTGCCACCGCTGATGAGCGGCATCCTGCTGCTGTATCTCGTCGGCCCCTACACGTTCCTGGGCCGGCTGTTCGGCGGCAACCTGACCGACAGCCGAGCCGGCATCGTGATCGCGCAGACGTTCGTCGCCGCCCCGTTTCTCGTGATCGCGGCGAGGGCGGCGTTTGCCTCGATCGACCCCGCGTATGAGGAGGTCGCCCAAACGCTGGGGCACGGTCGCGTGGCGCGCTTCTGGAAGGTCGCGCTGCCGATCGCGCTGCCCGGCGTCCAGGCCGGGCTGCTCCTGGCGTGGCTGCGCGCCTTTGGGGAGTTCGGCGCGACGGTCATCCTCGCCTACCACCCCTACTCGCTGCCCGTCTTCACGTTCGTGCAGTTCGACAGCACCGGGCTGCCGAGCACGATGGTCGCCGTCGCCGCCGCGCTCGGAGCTGCCGTCGTCGTTCTCGTCGCCGTGCAGATTCATGCCCGGCGGCCTCGCCCGCGCGCCCGGCTGCCCGCGCCGCGCGCTCCGCAGCCCGACCCGCCGGAGGCGCTGGACTTCTCGGTGAGCACGCGCCTGGGCAGCTTTGCCCTGGCGATCGCGCATCGGGCCACCGGGCCCCGGCTGGCCCTGCTGGGACCCTCCGGCGCCGGCAAGTCGCTGACGCTGCGCATCCTGGCCGGGATCACCGACGCCGATCACGCCGAGATCCACGCGGGGACGACCGCCCTGGCCGCCGTCGGCCCGGAACACCGGAGGATCGGCTATCTGCCCCAGCACTCGGCGCTGCTGCCGCGACGCACGGTGTGGCAGCAGGCCACCTTCGCCGTGGACGCTGACCCCGCCCTCGCGGCCTGGTGGCTTGACCGCCTCGGGCTCGACGGGCTGGAGAACCGCTTTCCCCATGAGCTCTCAGGCGGGCAGCAGCGCCGGGTCGCCCTGGCCCGCGCGCTGGCGCGCAGCCCCTCGCTGCTGCTGCTCGACGAGCCGTTCAGCGCCCTGGACGCCCCCGTGCGGGAACGGCTCTACCGGGATCTGCGCCGGCTCCAGCGCGAGGTGGGGCTCTCGACGGTGCTCGTCACCCATGACCCGGCGGAGGCCGCGCTGCTCGCCGACGACATCATCGTCCTTGACGGCGGTCATGCCCTCCAGCAGGGACCGGCGGCAGGCGTGTTCGCCCGGCCGGGTTCCACCGAGGTCGCCGCCCTGCTGGGCATTCCCAACACCCGGACGGGAATCGTCCTCCGCCCCGGTTGGATCGTCAGTCATGGGACCGAACTGGCTGCTGGGACCGGGGACCTGGCGTCCGGCACCGCGGTGCAGTGGACGATCCGCCCGGAGGCGGTCCGGATCGACCCCGCCGGGGCCTACGGCGCCACGGTGCTGGACTCGGTCGCGCTGGTGGTCAGCCATGAGGTCACGGTCGGCCTCGGCGAACTGGAGCTGACCATCCGCACGGCCAGCGATCCAGCGCTGGCGGTCGAATCGAACTGCCGGATCGATATCCCCGCTGAGGCGATGACGCTGTGGCCCGCCCAACCCGGCGCGGAGGTGGCGGCGGCCCTCGACGCTGGGCTCAGTCCTCACGCGCCCGCGTGATCTCCGTGCCCGGTGAGCGCGAAGGGCTGACCGAGGTCACAGCGTCTATCGGCACCGGGTGGGCAGCGCTGCCGAGCACCCATTTTGTGCGAAACCGGGATCCGGCCGGCGGATCTCGTCCATGGGCCACGTCTGGCGGCGGTTATGTTCCAGATCGTCTGCGCCGATCCGGATTTCGAACGGACCGGGGGCGCTCTGGGACCGCCACCGGCACTCCGCCCCCCGGATCCGGCCCAGAGCACCGCCGCCGGCGGGATCACGCGTGAGGTGCCCCGGCAGGTGCCGTCCGGTTGCTGTAGCTTTGGCGCCGAACATCACCCGGCCGAATCGTCCTGACCGCAGGGCCGGGACGAGCGGGGGACCCGATGGAGCCTCTCGGCTCCGGGGGCGAATCGCCGGACCGCCGGCGTAGCGCGACTCTTTCAGCGCGAGCCCGTCAGCTAACCCCGAAGGCATCAGGAAGAGAAGGGTCGCCGCCGTGCTTGAAATCCGCTCCCGCGTGCTCGTCCGCGCCGTCCCGCTCGTCATCGCCGCCGCGCTTGGCGTCTTCGCGATCCCGGCGCTGGCCGCGACCCCGGCGCCCGGCCGCCGCATCCTGCGCGAGGGGATGCGCGGGAGCGACGTACGCCTGCTGCAGCGGGATCTCACCAACGCCGGCTTCAGGATCGCCGCCAGCGGCGTCTTCGGCCCGGTCACGCTGCGCCAGGTGCGCGCGTTCGAGCGACGGTTCGCGCTCCGAGTCACCGGGATCGTCAACGCGGCGTTCTGGCGCGAGCTGCAGATCGTGCTGTTCCCGGGCGCCGGCTCGACGGCAACCGGGATCCTGGGTGAGCGCACCCTGCGGCCCGGGATGCGCGGAGCCGACGTGCGGGCACTGCAGCGCGACCTGTCGACGACCGGCTATCCGACCGCGGTCGATGGCCAGTTTGGACCGGCGACGAGGACCAGCGTCACCTACTTCCAGCAGGACAACGGTCTCCGTCCCAACGGCGTCGTCACCTACCCGGAGGCGCTGGCTCTGCGCGAGCTGGTGGCCGTGGTGCGAGTCGGCGGCCACAACAGCGGCCTGGGCCACGGGACGGTCGCGACCCCGCCCCCGCCGCCCCCGGTGCCGGGGTCCGGCGCCCCCGGCACCGCGACGATCAATGCCGACGGCACCGCCACCCCGCCGGCCAACGCGCCCCAGCAGGTCCAGGCGGTCATCGCCGCGGCCAACCAGATCATCGACACGCCGTATGTCTGGGGCGGCGGTCACGGGAGCTGGACATCCCCCGGCTATGACTGCTCAGGCGCCGTCAGCTACGCCCTGCATGGCGGCGGGCTGCTCGCCAGCCCTGAGGACTCGACCAGCCTTGAGTCCTACGGTGACGCCGGGCCCGGGCGGTGGATCACCATCTACGCCGACGCGTCGCATGCGTTCATCGTCATCGCCGGCCGCGCGTTTGATACCGCCGACTACGGCGGCCCCAACATCCCTGCGGGCAGCGGCCCCCGGTGGCGCAGCAATCCGACGGCGAACCTGGCCGACGGCGGGAACTACATCGTCCGCCATCCGTCCGGCCTCTGAGCCGGCGCCCGCCGGGGCAGGCCGGGCCAGGCCGAGTCGGCGCGGCGCGACCGCGGTCAGGGCTGGGGGTTCACGTGCTGGAAGCCGAAGCGACCCTTGATGCAGAGGTTTCCGCGGGTGATGTCATGGTCGTCCGGCGAGGTGACCTTGACGATCTGGTTGTCCTGGACGTGGAGGGTGAGGTTGCAGCCCACCCCGCAGTAGGGACAGATCGTGTCGGTCTGGGTCTGGCGCGACTCGTCCCACTCGGCGGCTTCGCGCAGGTCGAATTCGGAGTGGAACATGAGCGCGCCGGTGGGGCAGACCGCGATGCAGTTGCCGCAGTAGACGCAGGCCGACTCAGGCAGCGGGTTCGCGTACTCGGTTGAGATGCGGGCGTCGAAGCCGCGCCCGGCGACGGAGATGGCGAACGTGTTCTGGTACTGGTCGCCGCAGGCGTCGACGCACTTGTAACAGAGGATGCACTTGGAGTAGTCGCGGACATACAGGTCGTTGTCGACCTTGACCGGCGCGTGCACGGTGGCGGCGGTCTGGCCATCCGGGCGCTCGTGGTGGCCGGCGCGCTTGCCGTCGCGGCCGTGGTCCGGCGGTGCCGGGGGGCCGTACCGCTCCGGGTGCCCGTCGTAGCGCTCCAGGTAGTCACCGGCGGCCGGCGTGATCGACAGGTCGACCGACGAGGCCAGGAATTCGATGACCATCTTGCGGCTGTGGCGGACGCGCTCGGAGTCGGTGAAGATCACCATGTCCGGCTCAACCTGGCGCGAGCACGCCGGCACCAGGGTTCGTGCCCCCGCCAGCTCGACGACGCAGATCCGGCACACGTTGGCGGGAGCCAGCGTGTCCCCGTAGCACAGGGTGGGCGTGTCGATCCCCAGCGTGCGGCAGGCGTCGAGAATCGTCGAGCCTTCAGGCACCTCGACCGGCCGGTCGTCAATGGTCAGCGAGATCCGGCGAGCCGCCGGGGGTGGCGGGGCCATGGGCAGCTCGATCATCCTCCCCCTCCGTTGGTCGTAAAGACATCAAGGCGCGCGACGGCCGACTCAATCGCCGACGACGCGGTCTGGCCCAGGCCGCAGATCGACGCGTCGCGCATCGCCTGGCCGATCTCGGCGATCAGCTTCAGCTCGTCCTGCACGCTGCCCCGGGTCCGGCCTGACTGCAGCCGGGCGAGCGCCTCCTCCTGGCGCACCGTGCCGACTCGGCAGGGCACGCACTGGCCGCAGCTCTCGTCACGCATGAACCCGGCGATCGTCAACAGCAACTCGGTCAGATCGACCTGATCGTCGACCGCAAGCACGACCCCTGACCCCAGCGTCGTACCGACCTCCCGAGCGTCCTCGAACGTGAGCTTCAGATCCAGGTCCTCCGGGGTGACGAAGCTGCCGGCGGCACCGCCCAGCAGGATCGCCCGCAGCCGCCGGCCGGCCGTGATGCCCCCGGCCAGGTCGAGGAGCTCGCGCAGCGTCGTCCCAAACGGGACCTCATAGGTACCCGGCTGCTGTACCGCGCCGGACACGCAGAACAGCTTCGGCCCGGTGGAGCGCTCGGTGCCAATGGCGGCAAACGCCGGCCCGCCCTCGAGCACGATCGGCAGCACGTTGACGATCGTCTCGACGTTGTTGACGACGGTCGGCCGGCCGAACAGGCCCCGGTCCACCGGGAACGGCGGCTTGTTGCGGGGCTCACCGCGGTAGCCCTCAATCGACCCAAAGATCGCCGTCTCCTCGCCGCAGATGTAGGCGCCGGCGCCCTTGCGCAGTTCGATGTCAAAGCTGAAGTCCTGACCGAGGATGCGGTCGCCGAGCAGGTCAAAGGCGCGGGCCTGCTCCAGAGCGCTCTCCAGCCGGCGCTGGGCGAGCGGGTACTCACCGCGGAGGTAGATGTAGCCCCGCTCGCATCCGGTGGCATAGGCGGCGATCGTCATCGACTCGATCACCGAGAACGGGTCGCCCTCCATGATCACCCGGTCCTTGAACGTTCCCGGCTCGGACTCGTCGGCGTTGCAGATCAGGTAATGCGGGCGGCGGGGCTGGCGCGCCACCGCCTCCCACTTGCGGCCCGTGGGGAATGCGGCGCCGCCGCGTCCCATCAGCTTGGAGTCGACGACCTCGCGGAGCACGCCCTCGGGGCCGAGGGTGAAGGCGCGCCTGAGGGCGGCGTAGCCGCCGTGGGCGCGGTAGTCCTCGAGGCTGTCCGGGTCGATCACCCCGATGCGTCGCAGGAGACGAAGGCCGGGCTGGCCGGCCTGGGGGGGCCGGGCCGAGGGTGGAGGCGCCGGGGTGGCGCCCTGAGCGATCTCGAGCAGAGCATCGGCGTCGACACCGGTCAGCTCACGCTCGGTGGGAGCGGCACCTGACTGCACGAGAAACGCGGCCGGCGCGCGGTCACACTGTCCCAGACACGGGCTGGTCAGCCAGGTGGTGTCGCCGCGCTCTGTCCCCGGCGGTCCGAACTGCTCGGTCAGAGCCGCGATCACCTCCCGGGAGCCGGCGCACTGGCAGGCGAGGTCGTTACACACGTGCAGGACGCGGGGCGGCCGGGGCTCGACCGAGAACAGGGCGTAGAACGTGGCGACGCCGTAGACGTCCGACGGGGGGACGGTCAGCCGCTGCGCGATGTAGTTGAGCGCCCCGGGGCTGATCCACCCGGTGCGTTCCTGGAGCGCGTGGAGGGTGGGGAGCAGCTGCTGGCGCTGCGCCCGGGCGGCATGGCCGCCGTGCGCGGAGTGCCCGTTCTCCGTCGCGTCGGCGCCGGCCCAGCTGGAGACGGGCGGACCGAGGAACGCGTCGATCGCGGCGCGCTCATCGGTGGTCGGTTCGGCGTCGAGGAGACGGAGATCCACGCCGCTAGTCCCCGGCCTCGCTGCCGGCCATCTCGGCCGCCTCCCTGGCGGCTCCGTTTACCTTCTCCACGCGGACCGCGGTCGCCTTGTACTCGGCGGTTCCTGAATTGGGGTCGGTGGCATCGATCGTCAGCACGTTGACGTCGGCCTGGTCTGGGAAGTGGAACGTCATGAACGCCAGCCCGGGACGCAGACCGTGGTCAAGGCGCACCGGGGCGTCGATCGAGCCCCGGCGGGAGCTGACCCGCGCCATCTCGCCCGGCTGGAGGTCGAGCTTGGCGGCGTCCTGGGGATGAAGATCGATCGTCTCCCCGCGGCGCAGCGGCGAGCGGTAGAGATTCGATTGCACGCCCGTGTTGTAGGAGTCCAGGCGGCGGCCGGTGGTGAGCCTGATGGGGAACTCGTCGTTGAGCTCATCCACCGGCGGAAACCAGGTCGTGACCGAGAACGGCGCCTTCGGACCCCGGACGGGCTCCTCCCACAGTCGCCCGTGGAGGAACAGCGCGCCGGGATCGTCCTCGCTGGGACACGGCCATTGGATGCCGCCCAGTTCCTCAAGCCTGTCGTAGCGCATGCCGCGGTGCATGGGGCTCAGCGACCGGAGCTCGTCCCAGGCCTCCTCGAGCGTCGGCGTACCCCAGTCGTGTCCGAGCCGGCGCGCCAGCTCGCAGATGATCCAGTGGTCGTCACGAGCCTGACCGGGTGGATCGACTGCCTTGCGCATCCGCTGCACGCGGCGTTCGCTGTTGGTCACCGTCCCGCCCTCAACCTCACACCACGAGGCGGTCGCGGGCAGGACGACGTCGGCCAGCTCGCACGTCCGCGTCATCAGGATGTCCTGAGCGACCAGGAACTCCAGCCCCTCGAGCAGCTCCACCGTCTTCTTGGAGTCGGCCTCTGATTGGGCGGGGTTCTCGCCCATCACGTACGCATACCGCAGCTCGCCGCGCTCCATCGCCTCGAACATCTGCGCCAGGTGCCAGCCGTGCTTGGCCGGCAGCTGGGTGCCCCAGGCCGCCTCAAACCGCGCCCGGGCCTCGTGATCGTTCTGGACGTCCTGGAAGCCGGGGAGCTTGTTGGGGATGGCCCCCATGTCGCCGCCGCCCTGGACATTGTTCTGGCCGCGCAGCGGGCTCAGGCCGGAGGCGTAGCGGCCCACGTGGCCGGTGAGCAGTGCCAGGTTGATCAGCGAGAGAACATTGTCGACGGCGGTCACGTGCTCGGTGATCCCCAGCGTCCAGCACAGGACCGCCCGGTCAGCCCGCGCGTAGGCGTGGGCCAGCTCGCGGATGGTTTCCGCCGGCACGCCGGTGACGCGCTCGCCCTCCTGGAGCGTCCACGGCTCGACCGCGTCTCTGTACTGGGCAAAGCCGGTGGTGGCGCGGTCGATGAACACGTCGTTGGTGAGGCCGGCGTGGATGATCTCGCGGCCGATCGTGTTGGCCAGGGCGATGTCCGTCCCCACGTCCAACCCCAGCCATGTGTCGGCCCATTGCGCCGAGCTCGAGCGCCGTGGGTCGACGACGTACAGGGACGCGCCCCCGTGAATGGCCTTGAGCACATGATGGAAGAAGATCGGATGCGTCTCGCGGGCGTTCGAGCCCCACAGGATCAGCAGATCCGTCTCCTCCACCTCTCTATAGGACGTCGTACCGCCGCCCGCACCGAATACCGTCGCCAGACCGACGACGCTGGGAGCGTGTCAGGTGCGGTTGCACGAGTCGATGTTGTTCGACCCCATCACGGAGCGCACGAACTTCTGCGCCAGGAAGTTGGCCTCGTTGGACGCCTTTGAGCAGCTGAACATGCCGAATGAGCGCGTCGTATCCGTGGCCTTCGCCCGGGCGAGCCCGGCCGCCGCCACGTCAAGCGCCTCGTCCCACGTCGCCGGGCGAAGCGTCCCGTTCTCACGCACCAGCGGCTCGGTCAGCCGACCGCGTTGCCTTTGCAATCTGATCACCTCCTCTCCTCATCCGAGCCCCGGGGGCAGTTGGACGGACCACCAGAAAGCGTATCAATTGGGGGCAATGGCCCCGAAGCGATCCAGGGCCTCCTCCGGGGTGATTCGGCGGTAGCTCTCGCACTCTCGACCGTCGACGACGAGGCCGCCTCGCTCGCGCGCAAGCCGATCGCGCAGCTGTTGCGGCACCTCGTCCCGGTGGGCTGCGATGACGTCGGCCACAGGCCCCGGCCCCAGCTGCGCCGCCCGGGACGCCGGATCAAGCGCGTGGGCCACGTAGCGCGCCGTGGCGTCGTCGCCGCGGATCGTGACATCGGCGCCCGGCACCCGGCCGGAGCTCGAGTACAGGAACGCTCCCCGCATGCGCCACGCGTAGCTGGCCAGGCCTTCGCGCCGCTGCGGACGACCGACGGCGAGGTCGTCCGGGACGAGCAGCCGGGTGACCGCTCGGTCGTTGACTGCCTCCAGCAGACGGTCCCCGTGAGCATCGACCAGGAGCTCCTTGTGATCCGGCCACACGTCGAGGCTCCCGTGATGGCCGTGGCGACAGCCGACGTGGAAGAAGAAGAAGTCCGGGTAGATCCAGAACTCATCGGAGCGCTGCCGGCAGAGCTCGTAGAACGCATGGACGGCGGCGAGATAGAGCAGACTCCCCCCCAGCGCCCCGTGGGGGCGGGAGACGATCAGGCCGATGCGGTCATGCTCGTCAAACCCGGGGAAGAGATCCCGCAGGCCCGAGGCGACGCCGTCGATCGATATCGCAAAGGACCGGTCGCTGAGTTCGCTGGAGGTGTGCATCGCCGCCGTCTCGCCGGATTATCGGATGCCGCGACCCCGGCGGGGACGGCGAGGGCGGCGCCCCCATCAGCAGACGAGACCGAGATGGCCGCACATCGTCGGCGCGGACGATGCGCGGCCAAGCTTGGGGAGGCCGAAGATCTGCTCGGTGGTCGCCAGCAGCGAATAGTGCGTCCAGCGCGTCGCGTCCTGCCCTCTGGATCCGGGCGAGACGACGATCATGGGTACCCGGTTGTGGGGCGGCGCGGTGGGGCCCTGAGCCGGGCTTGACGAGCTCTCGTCGAAGGTGACGAAGATCACGGTGGTGCGAGATCTGTACTGCGGCGTGCTCATGAACAGCGGCATTTCCCGGGCCAGCCACCGGTCTGCGGTCGCAGCCGAGCAGTTGTGGGCGTCGTTGCACAGGTTCGGCGTGACGAACGTGAACTTCGCGGACAGGTCCGGTCTGGACCCGGTGCGGTAGGGCGTGTCGTAGCGGGCACATTGCCCCCGCCCCAGTGTCCGGGCGAAGTACGCCTCCGGGTTGTGCCTGACCGCGTACGTCGCAGAGTTGCCCGGGTCGCACGGGAACGGCATCGACTCCTCAAGCGAGCGGGACTGCCCATTGGGCAGCTGGCTGAAGATGCTCTGGTGAGAGAGCTGGCGGTAGCTGTCGTCGAAGCAGCACGGACTCCCGGACGTGGCTCCCGTGTAGTTGTCGGCGCTGTAGTGGCCGATGGCGTAGTAGTGCGTCGCGGTGCCGTAGGTCCGGGCGAGGTGCGTGAAGTAGCCACAGCACCCGTTGCCGATCACGTTGCTCTGCCCCTCGTTCTCAAACCAGATCCACACCACATGCTGGATCCGCCGCGCGCGGCGCGGCTGCGCCGCCGGCCGCGCCCGCGCGGGCGTCCTCGCCCGCGGAGAAGCGCCGGACGTGCGCGCGGTTGCCGCTCCGGTGCCACAGCCGGCCAACAGCAGCACCACGGTGATGACCGACAGCCTGCGCACCCGCCCCATTCTCCGGCCGACCCCCGGGCCGCCGCAACCGCTGGCACGCACGAACGCGGGACCCTAACGCGCCGCACATCCAGGCCTCCCAAGGCGAATGAAGACAACGCAGCCTCCGCCCGGCCTGCGCGTCCGGCGTCGCGCGGCAGCTGACGATCCGCGCCCAGCCGCCGCGCTGTGGGGCGTTTACCTGACGACCTTGACCAGGCGCTCCATCCCCAGTTGCGTGTGTTCGCGGCCGTCAAGCGTGGTCATGAAGCAGGCCTCGACGTAGTAGCCGGGCTTGGCGTTCAGCACCTCCTGCTGCATGGCGCCCGGAGAGGCCGGGCCCATCAGGTTGATGAGGCTGCCGGTCGCCAGCTTCACCGCCTTCTGGTCCTTGCCTGCCCGGAGATATTTCATCGCCCTGACGGCATCGGTCCGGCTCTTCATCCCAATCAGCTCGTTCATGTGGACCAGCCAGCCCCCGTTCATCGACCGCACGAGTGACCCGTTGCGGAGGATGTGCGGGCCGCGGAACGCGAACTCGATCGCCGTCAGCGTCGCCGACGCCGGCGGCAGGGCCGCCGGTGACGGGGCCTGCGTCACCGTGAATGGGGCAAACGCCGGCGTGTTCCCGGTGATGTTGAGCGCCACATAGCTGCCCGGTGTGAGGGTCGTCTGGACCGTCCCCGGCGCGGTGGCGTCGAGCACCAGCGAGGCGTACGGGGTCAGCGCGTTGAGATCGCCCTTGTGACTCTGGACAGCATTCACCGCCTCCGGCAGGGTGGCGCCGGGATTCAGTCGCACCAGCCCCACCGTCGGCCCGTTGGCGTTGGGGCCCGTCGGTGCCTTGCCGGCGAACGTGGAGGTCAGGTTCACGGCGCCGGAGACCATGCTGCCGGAGACCGACACGCCGGTCGTGCCCGTCAGCGCGACGTTGACCGTCGGCAGCGAGCTCGGCGCGGCGGCATGACTGGCACTGGCCACTCCCGAGGCCAGGGCCACCACCAGCCCCACCGATGCGACCCGGGCTGTGACTGCCCGCCGTGTGAATCGCTTCACGAGGATGCCCTCCTCTCAACAGAGAGATGTAGTAGGGCCCCAGTACCGCGCAAAGCCACCCCAGCCGAGGCGGCTGACACCGCCCGGCGCCCCGGTCCCGCCTGCCGGCCCGTGTCAGGTGCACCGACAGGACGGGGCCGATTGTACTCCTGCCTGTAAGCGGCCCCCACCGCGTTCCGAGAAAGCCGCTGGAGTGAGAGACACCAACAGTTGCGTTTGGGTTGACCGTGAGTTATATTTTCGTTAGGGACCGGACTTGGAGGGCAACCATGCCTAGTGGGCGGGTGACGGGCCGGGGCGGCCCAGACGCGGGCGGGCAGCAGGGAACATCGGTCGTGAAGCACGCGGACCCGGCAGAGCAGGGGCAGGTCCGCCTCCGCCTCTGGTGTGAGGTGCTGCTCGCTGGGCTGAGTGGAATCCTCGGCGCCTTGACGGCGATCTGGCCCGGCTGGGTGGAGACCGTTACGGGGCTGAACCCGGATGGCCACAGCGGGTCGCTGGAGTGGGTGATCGTTGGGGTCCTGCTGGCGGTCAGCATGGCGGTCAGTGTCACCGCGGTGGGCGAATGGCGGCGGGGCGGCCGTGTGCGCCACGAGCGGTCCCGACTCGCCCTGACACCCGGTCAGACCGAGTAGAGCGCGGGATGCCCGCGGCGCGCCGAGCAGGCGGCGGAAGGGCGGCCCCGGCAGGGGGCGTGTTCGCCCGGAGCTTCGCGCGCAACCTCAAACAGATGCCCTCGGGAGCGCTTGACCGCGACCTCTTCCTCAAGACATTTCATTCTCTACCGGAGGAGAAGGTGGCCGGCGCGCTGGCCCAGGCGAGTCCTCGGGAGCGAGCACTGCTGCTGAGTTCGCTACCGGCTGATGTGGCGAGCAGCGTGCGCCAGTGGCTTCCGCCGGTCATGATCGGGCCGGCCAGACTGCCGCCGCCGGCGCCGTCACCACTGCCCGCCCCACCGGGCGGCCCGCGCGCGGAGATCCTCACCACCAACTACGCCAACGTACCGGCCCAACTGGCCGAGACGGATCCGACCGGCTGGAACCGGGCCCTCACGGATGGCAAGACCGTCCAGGACTGGAGTATCGGCGGTCCCAACTTCTTTGAATGGTCGCCCGTCTATGACCGCACCTGCACGTTTGAGCGCGAGGGCGGCTTGGAGAACCCGGTGGTCGGCGCCACCGGCTGGGCGATCCCGTCCCAGAACGCGATGGGCTTGTCCGGCAAGGACGTCTGGTTCACCCACCCGTGGTGGTTTGACTGGGAGTACTACATCGCGCTCGACCCGCAGTTCCAGGGCCTGCTGGCCCCGGACGGTGCCAATCGTGGTGTCGATCCCACCAAATCACCGGGCGATCCGGGATACATCAGTGACCCGGACTACAACAATGCACTGCGCATCGCCGAAGGCACCGGTCCCGGCGAACTTGGGCTGTCAGCTCCACTGGGCTGCCTCGGAGTCGAGATCGACCAGGATCTCGTCCCTCCGGCGTTCCGGGCCACCGTCCAGCAGGGCACCCGCATTGCCACCTTCGGACGTTGGATCGTCGACAGCGGGCATCCGGATTTTCACACTGAGATCCACCCGCCGCTGCTGATGGCGACCGCCACACCCTCACCACCGCCATCCGGCGTGCCCGGAGCCGGGGTGGCCACTCACGTCGAGCTCATGTCGCGGCCGTACACATCAAGTCAGAAGTACAGCGAAGGCAATTTCATCGATCACCTCGTGGCGGAGGTCGCGAAGGTCGAGACGCCGATTTTTGGCTTCCCCGGCTCATGGCGCGTTGAGGCGCATCCCGCCATATACCCGGTTCCATATGTCGGGCGGCCGTGGCTTGAGTTCTTCGTCAGGCCGACCACACCCCCGTCCAACGACCCCCTCCGACAACAGGTCCTGATGGTGCAATGCCACTTCACAGTGCGTAAGGGGGTGGCGGTATGGGTCTATCAGGCAGGGGATGACACGGTTGGGGTCAGCATCGTTCTCGGCGACCTGAACCCGGCGCCCCTGCCGAAGAAGCATGATTACAGCGTCTCCTGGAGCGAGCTCGGCAGCGAGTACGCGTGGATCGTCGGCATCTGGGGATTGCTCGAAACCCCGCTTGACCCCCTCGGACTCGCGATACTGGAGCGCGGCATCCTCACCGACCGCTACGACCCCCCGCTCGCCGTCAGCGGGGTGGACACAACAAACGTCGCTGGTCCGATGCAGGCCGGCCAGCTCACCTCGGCAGTGGGATGGGCCGAGGACGACACGCAGCCGTTTCCGATCTACGGCTGGCTGGACGTCTTCTGGGCGACATCAGGGCCCGTCGTCGAAGGTCCGGCCGACTGACCGTGAGCAGAGAGGACACACCATGACCGATCACCAGATCTTCGATGATTCGTTTGAGAAGTCCTGGGGGGAGTTCGATGAGGGCTTTCGCGAGGCGCTCCTGGGCAAGATCAGGGAGCTGGGTTCGCTTCACCGCCTGATCGGCGACCCCGAGGAGATCAACGCCGACTACGGGAGACGGTTCTACGACGCGCTCGAGGCGACACTTGCCGCCGGAAAGTTCATCGAGAAATGGAAGCGCGCGTTGCGAGACCCGCTTCCGCAGGACGTCGACGCACTGGAGCGCGTCTTTCAGATCCACTCGGTGTACCCCCTCCATGCCTTCTATCTGCTCCTCGTGTTTGTCCACGAGCACCCGTTGCCGGCGTTCTTCTCAGGCCGCGACCTGCACCTGCCGTTCAACACACTGACCCTCAAATTCGAGCAGGCTCTGTCCGACCCCCTTCCCACCGGAGTCGACTACGAGTTGGACCTGATCCGCTTGGATCGCTGCCCGGGCCTCGGGTACGCCTCGGAGGCCCAGCCGCCCGCCTCTCCAGCGGCGGCCGGCGCAGCCACCGCCATGATGCAGAGCGGAAGCCACCCGCAGCACCACTGGAAGGACCTGATTTGGGTATGGCACTTCGCAGTGCCACCGACCGAGCTCCTGAGCGGCCGATAGGCCAGGCGGCGGTTGTCCGAACGCGAGCCCTGTGCGATTCTCACGCCCGTGGGGACGAGGGTCCGGGACATCCTCATGGGAAGCGTTGGGCAGCTGCGTTACGAGCCCGTCAACAAGCGGATCCGCGGCCTGATCGACGGCCAGGTGGTCATCGACAGCGATCGTGCGCTGCTGGTCTGGGAGCCCAAGCGGGTCGTGCCCAGCTACGCCTTCCCCGTTGAGGAACTGGAGGGCATGACAAGCCCGGCCCCCGAGTCCGCCGCGGCGGTCAGCGAGCCCGCGCCGCCTCACATTCCGCATCTGGGGGATCGGCCCGTGTATGACCCCAGCGTCCCATTTGCGGTGCACACCACCGACGGATCCGTACTCGACCTGTACGCCGCCGGCGCCGACCGGAGGGGGGCGGCGTTTGCCCCTACCGATGCCGCCCTGAGCCAGTACCTCATCGTTGACTTCGACGCGGTCGATGAATGGTTTGAGGAGGACGAGCGCAACGTTGCGCATCCCCGCGACCCGTTTCATCGCATCGAGATCGTCCACAGCTCACGCTCGGTGCGGGTGGAGCACAACGGAGAGCTGCTTGCGGCATCGACACGGCCGTACCTGCTCCTCGAGGCTCCCCTGCCGGTCCGCTACTACCTGCCGCGTGAAGACGTCAGCGACGGCCTCCTGCGCCCCAGCTCCACCCGGACGGTCTGCGCCTACAAGGGGCAGGCGTCCTACTGGTCGCTCCCGGAGGCTGACGACATCGCGTGGAGCTATCCCGCGCCTCTTCGCGAAGCTGCCGAGATCACCGACCGCATCGCCTTCTTCAATGAGCGGGTGGATCTCGAGGTCGACGGGACACGGCTGGAGCGTCCCGTCACGCCGTGGTCACCGGCCTAGATGACGAGCCCAGGGATCTTCCGAACGTGAGGTGGTAGGTCCGGGCCTGCCGAGAAGACCGTGGGTGTCAAAGCTCACGCCCTTCAAGGATGCTCGGAGCACCGCACCCTAGAGCCCGGTTCACCGCGCACGGATCCGCGGCTCCTACTTCACCATCAAGCACGAGTACTGACCCCGGTAGCGAACTGCTACTTGCGCCGACTCCCGGCCGCGGCGATGCTGTGTCCAGGAGCGGCCCGGCACCCACGGGGGTCCCGTGCTCTGCCGCGCCGCGGGCGACCGCGAGAGAGGGAGAGCAGTGGTGGGACGGCACGCAGGAGCCAGCCTGGGTTGGGCCGGAGTGGTGGCGGGAGTGCTGATCGCGCTGGCGGGTCCGGCGCAGGCGGCGTCCGGCTGGACCGCCTACGTCGCCGAGTCCGGCACCTCGGTGACGCCGATCGCCACGGCCACGAACACCGCCGGGAGCCCGATCACGGTGGGCACCAACCCGTTCTCGGTGGCCATCACCCCGGACGCCACGACGGCCTACGTCCCCGCCAAGACCAGCGGCACGGTGACGCCGATCGCCACCGCCACCAACACGCCCGGCACCGCGTTCGCGGCCGGGACCGGTCCGGAGACGATCGCCATCGCGCCAGACGGCCGGACCGCCTACGTCACCAATCTGAGCGCCAACACCGTCACCCCGTTTGACACCGCCACGCACACTTCCGGCACGGCGATCCCCGTCGGGCCAAGCCCGTTTGCGATCGCCATCACGCCCGACGGCCGCACCGCGTACGTCACCGACTTCGGTGCCAACTCGGTCACGCCGATCGATCTGACCACGGACACGCCGGGGACGCCGATCCCGGTCGGCGCCTCTCCGGAGGGGATCGCCATCACCCCCAACGGGACGACGGTGTACGTGGCCAACCACGGTGGCGACACGGTGACGCCGATCGCCACCGCCACCAACACGCCCGGCACCGCCATCCCGGCCGGCACGCACCCAGCCGGGATCGCCATCGCCCCGGACGGCCGGACGGCGTACGTCGTCCAGAACGCCGTCAGCGGCACGGTGACCCCCATCGACACCGCCACCAACACGCCTGGAACGCCGATCGCCGTCGGCACGTATCCAAACGGAGTGGCGGTCACTCCCGACGGCCGGACCGCGTACGTCGCCAACTCCGGCGACGCCACCGTGACCCCCATCTCCACCGCCACCGACACCGCCGGAACGCCCATCCCGATCCCGGGCGCGTCCGAGCTCGGCTACATCGCCATCACGCCTGACCAGGCCCCGACGGCGGCGCTGACGGTGCAGGCGGCCCCGGCCGGGCAGGCATCGCTGCTTGACGGCTCGGGATCCTCGAGCCCGGTGGGGCAGGTCGTCAGCTACCGGTGGGACTTCGGCGACGGCCAGACCGCCACGACGACCGCGCCGACCATCCAGCACACTTACGCCTCGCCGGGCTCGTACGTCGCGCGGCTGACCGTCACCAACAGCGCCGGCACGTCAACCGCGCAGGTGTTCACCGGCCAGACCGTCTCAGACCAGGGCGGGCCGTCGGCCACGACCACGCAGACGGTCAGGGTGGGAGCCGCGACGCAGGTCATCACCCCGGGTCCCGCACTGTCCGCACTGACGATCTCGCCGCGGATGTTCGACCTCGGCGGCCGGCGCGTCGGCGGCCGCTGCGTCACCGCCACCGGGCGCAACCGCGCGCATCACCGCTGCCGCCGGCCGCTCCGGCTCAGGGTCCGCTTCCGGCTCACCACCCCAGCCCGGGTCACCCTGTCGGTCAGGCGCCAGGCCGCCGGGCGTCAGGTCGCCGGCCGGTGCGCCAGCCCCACCACGCGCAACCGCCGCCACCGCGCCTGCCGGCGACTGATCGCCGTGCCGGGCACGATCGTGGTCCGCGGCCACGCCGGCGCCAACACCGTCACGTTCGACGGCCGGCTCCGCGGGCGCGCCCTGGGGGCCGGGACCTACCGGCTCACCGCGTCGGTTCCCGGCTCAGGGGCGCGGACGGTCACGTTCCGGCTCGCCGGGTAGCCGCGGGTCAGGCAGCGGTCCCGGGAAACGACGACGCTTCACCGCCCGCCCCCGAACGCCCACCCGACCATCGGCGAGAGCTCGTCCCGCCAGAACGCGTCGCCGTGCGAGCCGGCCCGCTCGGTCAGGACCACGTCCGCTTCTGGATCTCGCGCGACTCACGCCCAAGCGGAGCTAGTAATACTCGATAGTATTACCGGCATGAGAGTGACGCAAAAGGGCCAAGTAACCATCCCGCTCGAAGTCCGCCGCGCACTCGGGATCGAGCCGGGAACCGAGGTCCGCTTCGAGCTTGACCTCGACGGCGCCCGGCTCGTCCTGGACCGCGGTCAAGCCGCGACGGAGATCGCGCGGATCCGCGGTGCCGGCGACATTGATCTCAGCACCGACGAGATCCTCGCGCTCACACGTAGGTGAGCCAGACCGCGGGAACGGTCATCGACAGCAGTGTGCTGCTCGACGTCTTCACCGAGGACGCGACCTGGCTGGACTGGTCACAGGCGCGGTTGGTTGAGGCGGCCCAACGGGGCGCGCTGGTCCTCAACGCGGTCGTGATCGCCGAGGTCGCGCCACGCTTTTCGCGCGTGGAAGACCTACGCGCGGCGCTGCCCTCGATGTGCGTGGTCGAACCGATCCCGCTGCCCGCGAGCTTTCTGGCCGGGCACGCCCACGCCGAGTACCGCAGGGATAGTGGCAACCGCCAAGCGATCCTGCCGGACTTCCTGATCGGAGCGCATGCTGCCGTCACGGGACGTCCGCTGCTGACCCGAGATCCCAACCGCGTCGCGAGCTACATCCCGGGCGCGAGCATGATCGCCCCATGAAACGAGACTCTGCTCTGTCGCCATTGGAGAACTGTCCGCCAGTCGGCGCAGCCGATCTTGGAGCGTGACCGTTGCGCCGCCAGAGGTCTCAAGCGCCGCACAAGAAAGGCGGCATTTGCGGGCAATTACTGCAGTGGGCGGTACTGGGCTCGAACCAGTGACCTCCTGCTTGTAAGGCAGCTGTTCAACATGTGAAGCCGATAGATACGAGCAATCGACTGCCGCTATTTCCCCGTATATGAGGCGCTTCTGGCCGGGAAGGTTGCCCGGTACCGTTGCCCAGGCGACCGTTGCCCGGAGCTTGGAGACCGTTGCCCGCTGCCGGAGCTGGGCGTATGCTGCGTCGGTCTAGCCGCGAGAACCAGACAGGCGTTGTGACCGAGAAGAGACAGCCAGCAACTCCAAATCCGACCGCGCGGCCGTTCGTTCGCGACCGCGCCAGCGGTCCCCACTGGTACGCGAAGTGGTCGCGAAATGGGAAACCAGTGGTCCGAGCTTTGGGCAGAGCGTGGGTCGAGCCCGACCCAGCCGGGGGGTGGAAGCGTCGACGGGGCAAGCCTGTGGGCGGCGCGCTCACCGAAGCTCAGGCGTCCGCTCGCATGCTCGAGGTGGTCGCCGAACACCACCGCGATCAGATCACGCTCGAGCAGGACGAAGAGGAGCGCCGTCGGCGGGGCGCCACATTCCGGGCGCTCATCGCCGATTGGCTCGTCTACCTCGAACGCGAGAAAGGTGTGAAGCCCTCGACGCTCCGCGATTACCAATGGATGGTCGCTGAGCCAGGTCAACCCCATCGACGCGGCCGCGGACAGCACCCCGGTCTACTCATGGCGGCCCTCGGCGACCGACCCCTCGCGGAGATCAGCGCGCGAGAGATCGCTGACTTTCTGCGCAGTCTCGACGCGGCCGGCTTTAGATCCCGCACCGTCAACCGCCACCGCCAGGTCATCTGCGCCGCATGGAACTACGGCATGCGCGACGACACCTATGCACTGGCTTCAAACCCCGCATCCCGCACCAGCAAGCGCCGTGAACCACCTCCGGCCGTCTTGGACTTCTATGAGCCCGACGAGGTCGAACAGATCGCCCGGGCGGCTGAAGCGGGGGGCCATCGCACCACGACCACCGCCCCGCAGTCGACGGAGGAGGTCGAAGCTCGCCGCCTCGACGACCACCAGGACGCCGAGCTTTATCGCGTCGCCGCCTACACGGGACTCCGGCTCGGCGAGCTGCTCGCCCTACGGTGGGAAGACGTCGACCTCGCAAACCGGCGCCTCATCGTTCACCGTGCGTTCAGCGCCGGCGTCGAAGGACCCACCAAGAGCTGGCAAGCTCGCTTCGTCCCGGTCTCAGACGCGGCCGCCGCCGCACTCCATAGGCTCTCACAGCGCGAGTCCTTCACCAGCCCGTCCGACTTCGTCTTCTGCAATCGACTTGGCCGCCATCTCGACGGCGCAAGGTTGCGTCGCCGATTCAAGCGCACGGCGGCCGCGGCCGGCCTGCGGGTCCTGCGTTTCCACGCCCTGCGGCACGGAGCTGGTTCGCTCGTCGCGCGCCAAGCCGACCCCCGCTGGGTCCAGGGCTTTCTGGGTCACTCCAAGATCACCACCACGGAGCGTTACCTTCACGCCAAGGCTCGGCCGGACGACGTCGCCCGGCTCAACCGAGCTTTCGCCTCCGCCGTCGACGAGGCAATGCAGGGCACGAGCGGATGAAATCCGGCGTCGCGGTGCAGCTCGTTTTCCGCGCGCGCGGAACCATCCCCGA
>DASSZQ010000255.1:0-12920 GCA_035702755.1 Solirubrobacteraceae bacterium
GCTACGTCGGCCTGCCCCTGGCGGTGGAGTTCGCCGAGGCGGGGCAGTCGGTGATCGCGGTCGACATCGACGACCACAAGGTGGCGGCGATCCGGGCCGGGGAGTCGTATATCGAGGACATCCCGTCCGAGCGGCTGAAGGCGGTGCTTGACCGGATCGAGGCCGACACCCATTTCGCGCCGCTGGCGCGGGCCGATGCGGTGCTCATCTGCGTGCCCACCCCGCTGACGCCCAACCGCGAGCCGGACCTGGGCGCGCTGCTTGGCGCCACCAAGGGACTGGCGGCGATCGCCCAGCGCGGGCAACTGGTCGTGCTGGAGTCAACGACGTATCCGGGGACGACGCGCGAGCAGGTGCTGCCGCTGCTGGAGGCCGCCGGGCTGAAGGTGGGGCGTGACATCAACCTCGCCTTCTCCCCGGAGCGCGTCGATCCCGGGCGCACCGACTACACGCTGCGCAACACGCCCAAGATCGTGGGCGGGATCACCCCGGAGTGCGCCGAGCGGGCCACCGCCCTGTATGAGACCGTCTGTGACCAGGTGGTGCGGGTCTCCACCCCGGAGGCGGCCGAGATGGCCAAGCTTTTGGAGAACATCTTTCGCTCGGTCAACATCGCCCTGGTCAACGAACTGGCCATGCTCGCCGACCGCATGGGACTGGACATCTGGGAGGTCGTCGACGCCGCCGCCACCAAACCCTACGGGTTCATGCGCTTTGAGCCCGGCCCCGGGATGGGCGGCCACTGCCTGCCCGTCGACCCCTTCTATCTGACCTGGCGCGCCCGGGAGTTTCACATGTCCACCGAGTTCATCGAGCTCGCCGGCAAGGTCAACCAGCAGATGCCCTACTACTGCGTCGAGCGGATCGAGCGGGCGCTCAACGACATCGAAAAACCCGTCAAGGGATCACGGATCGCGATCCTCGGCGTCAGCTACAAGGGCGGCGTCGGCGACACCCGGGAATCCCCCGCCCTGCGCATCATGCAACTCCTGTCTGACCGCGGCGCCGTCCTGGCCTACCACGACCCGTTCGTCTCCGCCCTGCCCGAGCTCGGCCTGCAGAGCTCAAGTCTGGAGGACGTCGTCACCGCCGACGCCGTGGTGCTCGTCACCGCCCACCCCCAGATCGACCACGGCTCGCTCGTCGAAGCCTCCCGCCTGTTCGTCGACCTGCGCGGCGCCACCCGCCGCCTGGCGCCGACCCAGGACGTCGTCCGGCTCTAAGCCGCGACCCCGGGCGGATACGCCGGAACCCGGTGAAGCTGGCCCGGGAGGTCAAAGCCGGTCACCGTTCCGAGCCACTCCGCCACGTCGAGCAGGGGCGCGAGGGCCAGCGGGTGCTCGATGCCCTCGCGGTCAAGGAGATAGACGAGATCCTCGGTGGCGATGTTGCCCGTCGCGCCGGGAGCGAACGGGCAGCCGCCGAGGCCGCCGACGGCCGAGTCGATGACGGTGGCGCCGGCCCGGATCGCGGCCAGGGCGTTGGCGTAGCCGGTGTTGCGCGTGTTGTGCAGGTGGATGCCGATGGGCACGCCCCACTCCATCGCCGGAGCGACCACCGCCTCCACGTCCCGCGGCCCGGCGACGCCGATGGTGTCGGCGAACACCAGCTCGTCGGCTCCGGCCTGCACCGCGCGCCGCCCGGCCGCGAGAGCCAGCTCCGGCGCGACGTCGCCGGTGAACGGGCAGCCGAGGGCGGTGGCCAGGCCCACCCCCACCCAGATCCCGGCGTCGCGGGCCTGCCCGACCATCCGGGTCATCGCCTCCACCCCGGCCTCAGCCGACATTCCGGAGTTGCGGCGGTTGAACGCGTCCGAGACGCCGACCGTGATCCGGGCCCGGCGCAGGCCGCTGGCCAGGAGCCGCTCCAGCCCCCGCTCGTTGAGGACCAGGCCCTCGGCGACGTCCCGCACCGGCGCCGAGAGTGCGGCCACCACCTCCTCGGCGCTCGCCATCTGGGGGACGCGCTGCGGGTGGACGAAGCTCACCGCCTCCATCCGGCGCACGCCGGCGGCGAACAGCCGCTCGCAGAGCTCGCCCCGCACCTGCGGCGGGAGCGACCGGGGCGCGTTCTGCAGGCCGTCGCGGGGCGCGACCTCGACGATCTCCAGCGTCATCGCAGCCGCTCCCGGATCGCCATCGCCGCCCGGTTGAGCTCGTCGACGTAGTGCTTCAGCTGAGCGTCCTCGACGCTCGCCGACGGCCCGGCAATCTGCAGCACGGCGATCAGCCGGCCGGAGTCATCGCGTACCGGCGCCCCCACCGAGGCGGCGCCGGGCACCCGCTCGCTCACGCTGTGGACGAAATCTCGCGCCCGCACCTCGTCCAGCGACGCCCGGAAGCGCGTCTCGTCGACGGTCTCGCCGCTGGCCAGCTTGAATGGGACCACCTCGGCGATCAGGGTCTGCAGCTCTTCCTCGGCCAGCAACGCGGCCACAACCCGGCCGGCACCGAGGTGAATCGGCAGTCGCTGCCCCACGGGCAGTTGGTAGCGCAGCGGGTTCTTCCCGGCGATCCGGGCGACGAGAATCCGGCTGCGACCGACGGGGACCGAGATCGAGGCGGTCAGGGCGGTCGCCTCCGAGAGCTCGCGCAGCACCGGGGTCGCCACCTGGGGCAGCGAGCTGGTCAGCAGATAGGCGTGGGCGTCGGCCAGGGGCTTGACGCCGACGGTGTAGCCGCCGGGCTCGCTGGCCACGTAGGCGTAGCGCTGCAGAACGGCGAGGATCCGCTGGGTGGTGGCGATGTGCAGGCCGGACTCGCGGGCGACGTCGGTCAGGCGCAGGGGCTTGCGGCTGCGCTCGAGGACGGCGAGCACATCAAGGGCCCGCTCCAGAGACCGCATCGTCTTGGCTGGTTGTGTCGTGTCGGTCATCGGTCGCCGCCGCCGCCTGCGCCGAGCGTATCCGCCGAGGACCTGTGTCGAATAGCCGGGTTCACGCATCCGGCACGGTCCGTTCGTGACCGGGCATGTCCCGCGGCGGCGGTCCGGTATAGCGCGCCCCCACGCCCGGGGGCAGCGGCCCCTTGATCCGCACCCCTTCGCGGCTCTGCTCGTAGGCGTGGGCGAGCAGCCCCACCGAGCGCGAGAGCGCGAACAGCCCCTTGCCCAGCTCCGGGGCGAATCCGAGCTCGCTGTAGATGACCGCGGTGGCGCCGTCGATGTTCATGGGGACCGTCCGGCTGCGCCCGCGGCCGAGTTCGGCCTCGATGATCTCGGCGACGCGCAGGTATCGGCCGGAGACGACGCCGGCGGCCTGTGCCCGGTGGACGAGGTGCATCAGCGGGTCGCGGCGCGGGTCGTGCCGGTGCATCCGGTGACCGAAGCCCGGCACGTAGCGGACGCTCGCCCGGTAGACGCCGAAGGCCGAGGCGATCTCCGCCCTCGAGGTCTCCGGATCCGGGTGCTCGTCCAGGAGCGCCGCGAGCATCTGCATGCATGCCTCGCCGGCACCGCCGTGAACGTCGCCGAGCATGTTCACCCCGGTCGCGACCGCCTGGCTGAGCCCCACGCCGCACGTCGCCGCCATCCGCGCGCCGGCGATCGACGGCGCCTGCGGTCCGTGATCGACCCCGGCCACCAGCGCCGCGTCAAGCAGCCGTTCCTGCCACGGATCCGGCAACTCTCCGGTCAGCATCAGCCACACGGTGGCGGCATAGCTGCAGCGGGTGATCACCTGCTCGATGGGGTAACCGCGCAGCCGGATCCGGCCCGGCGCCGTCTCGGTGATCGCCGTCGTCCAGTGGTCGCTGACCAGGCGGGTCTCGCCGCTGAGCTCTGGTTCCGCGCGGGCGCTCATATCGCCCGCTGTTCCTGGAGGGCGCGGATCTCGTCCGGCGTATATCCGAGGTCGGCGAGGACCGCTGCCGTGTGCTCGCCCAGCAGCGGCGGGGGCGCCGACGGGCGGGGCACGGCGCCGTTGACGTGAATGCCGTGGCCGAGGATCCGCGCCGGCCGCGGACCGGAGTCCCCGCCGCGGACCTCGACCTCCTGGACGAGCTCGCGGGCCGTCACCTGAGCGTGGGTCAGGGCGTCGGCGACCGTCAACACCCGCCCGGCGGGCACTCCGGCGGCGGCGAGCGCGGTCTCCCACCTCTCGGCCGGCGCCGTCATCAGCGTCTGCTCCATTGCGGTGCGCAGCTCGGCGCGATGACGGCTGCGGTCCGCGCGTGTGGCAAAGCGAGGGTCCTTGAGCAGATCAGGCCGCTCCAGCGTGCGGCAGATCGCGGCAAACTGAGCGTCGGTGTTGGCGGCGATGACGAGGTCGTCGTCGGCGGTGTGAAATGCCCCGGACGGCGACGACGTGGCGTTGTCGTTGCCGTGCCGGGCCGGCGGACGGCCGCCCACCAGGTAATCGGAGACCACCCACCCCAGGCCGGTCAGGGCGGTCTCCAGCATCGAGACGTCGAGCATGCAGCCCTCCCCGGTGCGCTCGCGCCCGATCACGCCCGCACACACGGCCAGCGCTGCCGCCAGTCCGCCCATCGTGTCGCAGACGGGAAAGCCGACGCGGACCGGATCGCCGTCGGGGTAGCCGGTCACCTCGCACATCCCGGACAGTCCCTGGATGATCTGGTCATAGGCCGGCCAGGCGGCCATCGGCCCGCTGGCCCCAAAGCCGCTGAGGGCGCAATAGACAAGCCGGGGATTGATCTCCTGCATCCGCGGCCAGGAGAAGCTCAGCCGTTCCAGCACACCTGGCCGGTAGTTCTCCAGCAGCACATCGGAGTCGGCGATGAGGCGGGTCAGGACCTCCTTGCCGCCGGCGCTCTTCAGATCGACGGTCACCGAGCGCTTGCCCGCGTTCTGGGCCACGAACGAGGCGCCCATCTGCAGGCCGCCCAGCTCCGCCGAGGAGCCCAACTCCCGGGCGATGTCTCCCCCGCCGGGCCGCTCGACCTTGATCACGTCAGCCCCCAGGAGACTGAGCTGATAGCCGGCGAAGGGGCCGGCCAGGACCGTGGTCAGGTCAAGCACCCGGATCCCCGCAAGCAATCCGCGCTCGCGGGGCATGGGGGCAGGAGCCTCCGAGGCCGGCCGCTCAACACCCGGCTGGCGGCCGTCGGTCGTCAGACTCGAAGGCTCCCGCACCGCAGTTACCCGGTGATCTGGGCGATGGCCGACGCCGGCACGTAGGCGACCTGCTTGCCGTTGATCGACCCGTTGAAGCCGACGATGGAGAACCCGCTGAACACGTTGTGGTGCGAGTTGAAATCGTCAGATCCGCCGGCGCCCTCGTAGTTGATGTCCGTGCCCTTCTTGATCAGGGCCGAGCACGAGGCAAAGTCGGTGCAGACCGTGCCCGGAGGGTTGGCCACCGAGGTCACATCCTTGATCCACACCTTCGGATCGGTGCTCTTGGCCTTCTCCATGGCCAGCGAGGCAATCACCACCGAGTCATAGATGTTGTACGTCGATGGCAGCGGCGTCGCTCCCGGGTACGCGGCCTTGTAGGCGGCCAGGAAGTGGGAGTAGGCAGCGCCGGACGGGGGTGCCGGCAGCGCTGCGAACAGGTCCGTCTTGGCCTTGGGCCCAAACGCCTTGGCGTAGTCGGAGCCCGCCATCAGATCGTCACCCTGCCACGGGATGTTCTGGTAGCCGAGCTGCTGAGCATCGGACCACAGCGTCGAGGCGGTCTGTGTGTCAAACGAGCAGAAGATGATCTGCGGATGGTTGGCAAATGCCTTGACCAGCTCCGAGCGGTAGGAGGTCTGCCCGGGGACGATCACCTCGTTGGCCAGCACCTTGCCGCCGAGCTTGGAGAACGCCTTCTCCAGCGGTGCGACGAACCCCTGCGAGTTGGCGGAGTTGTCGAAGATGAGCGACGCCGTCTTGTATCCGGACTTGATGGCGTGGATCGCCATCGCCGTCGCCTCGGTGGAGTCCGAGGCGAAGGTGCGGAACACGTACGGGTAGTTCATGTCGTCCAGCTGCGCGGTGCCGCCAAGCGCGAAGTCGGCGACGTCGTTGGGCTGGAAGTCATGGATGACCGCCTCGATCGTCGGCGAGAACGGACCGATGACGGCGACCGGGCTGGACAGCAGGAGCTTGCGCAGCGCCGGCAGCGCGTCGACCGAGTCGGCGGCGTCGTCGGTGGACACGGCCTTGAGCTTCTTGCCCATGACCCCGCCGGACTTGTTGATGTCCGACATGGCGGCCTGGACCCCGTGGACCCCCCAGCTGGAGAGCTCCGCCTTGGAGCCCGTGAACGGGAAGATCTCACCGAGGGTGATGGAACTGCCGGAGCTGCCGCCGGCGGCGCTGCCGCAGGCGGCGAGCGCGAGAACGGATGCGGCCGCCGCGAGCGACGCGGCGATCCTGCGACGTGAGGACCTCATGGTGCTGCTCTCTCCTCTGATGGGGTTACGGTGTGCTGCTGGTGGCCGACGTCTGGGTGTGGCCGAGGAAGATCGCGCCGAGATCGAGCCCCGCGATCTCAGCGGTGGGGCCGTGCACGTGATTGGTGCCGGCGATCAGGACATACACGGTGTGGGCGTGCTGCAGCGCCTGGTCGACGTTCTGCTCGACGACGATCGCCGCCGTGCCGCTGGCCGCGATGCGCTGGATCTGCTCCCACACCACGGCCGTGTAGGCCGGTGACAGCCCGGCGGTTGGCTCGTCGAGGATGACGGCGACCGGATCGATCATCAGCGATCGCGCCATGGCAAGCATGTTCTGCTGACCGCCGGAGAGCTGACCGGCCTGCTTGTGCTCGGCCTTCTGCAGATCCGGGAAGATCGCCAGGACCTCGTCGATCTTGCCGTCGTCGCGCTTGCGCCGCACGAAACCGGCGACCTCCAGGTTCTCGCGGACGCTCATGCGCTTGAACACGTTGTCGTTCTGGGGGACGTAGCCGAGTCCGTGGCGGGGGATCATGTGGCCCGGCAGATTGGTCGTCTCGGTCTCCCCCACCCAGATCCGGCCGGACATCGGCTTGAGCACCCCGCACAGCGCCTTGGCGAACGTCGACTTGCCGGCGCCGTTGGGCCCGAGGATGGCGGTGATCGTCCCCGCCTCGGCGGTCAGGCTGACGTCGTGGATGATCGGCACCCGCGAGTAGCCGGCGGTGACGTCTTCAGCTGTCAAGACGGGCATCGAGCACCCCTCCCAGGTAGGCGTGGACGACCTCCGGGTTGTCGCGCAGGTCCGACATGCGCCCGGTGGCCAGCGTGCGACCCTCGGCCATCACGATCACGTGGTCGCAGATGCGCTCCACGACGCCGAGGTTGTGCTCAATCATGAGGACGGTGATCCCGTCGGTCCTGAGCTTGAGGATGTGATCGCCGATCTGGTCCACGAGCGCCGGATTGACGCCCGCCATCGGCTCGTCGAGCAGCAGGATCCTGGGCTGTGCCATCACGGCGCGGGCGAGTTCCAGCAGCCGCTTCTGACCGCCGGAGAGCGCGCGGGCCCAGTTGTCGCGGACGTGATACAGCCCGTAGTCCCGCAGGATCTCCACCGCCCGCTCCACGTTGGCCCGCTCCTCCCGCCGGACCGCCCGGGGCCGCAGGAAGATGTTGACCAGTGCCTCACCCTTCTGAGCGATGGGCGTGACGAGCAGGTTCTCCAGGACGGTCAGCCCCTGAAGCTCCCGGGAGAGCTGGAACGTGCGGATCAGTCCTCGCTGGGCGATCCGGTGGCTGGGCCAGCCGCTGACGTCCTCGCCGGCCAGCCGCACCTCCCCGGCGTCCGGCGGCAGCAGCCCGGAGATGAGGTTGACCACCGTGCTCTTGCCGGCGCCGTTGGGTCCGATGAGCGCCGTGATCGTTCCCTCGGAGACGTCGAGATCGGCGCCGTTGACGGCGCGGTTGCCGCCGAAGGACTTATGCAGGCCGCGCCCGGAGAGCACGACGTTGGTCGCCGTGACGGCCGGGGTGGTGACGGGCGTGACGCTCATCGAACCGTCTCCGCGTCGACGGCGGCCGCCTCAGGCGACGCCGTCGCATCGACCTGGTCAGCATCGATGGCGTCCGCCGGCGCCGCCACCGTCCGCCGGGCGAGGAACCGGTCGGGGCGGCGGACGCGCTCAGGGATGATGCCCTGGGGCCGAAACCACATCGTGAGGATCAGCAGCACGCCGATCACCGCGCCCTCCAGGTTGAGGATGAGGCCGGGGTGGCCGGGGATGTCCGGAATGAACTTGGGCAGCTGCGTGAACAGCACGGGCACCACGAACGCGCCCACCATCACGCCGACGTTGTTGCCCAGCCCGCCGATGATCAGCGCGGCGAAGATGATGAACGTCTCCGGCACAGTCCAGGCGCTGGTGTTGAACGACGATGAGAACTCGACGATCAGCCCACCGCCGATGCCGGCGTAGAAGGCGCCGATCAGCATCGCGGTCAGCTGGTAGCGAAAGACGTTCTTGCCCAGGGCGCTGACGACGTCCGGGTCGTCGCGGATCGCTCGCAGGGTGCGGCCGAGCGGCGACCGCGTGATCCGGCTCATGATCAGCCACATGAACGCCCCGATGACGACCGTGAGCACCGCGAAGAAGATCAGGAACGAGTTGGCGTTCAGACCCAGCGTGCTCGCCAGTGGCATGGGGACGGAGTTCAGGCCGTCGGCGCCGTCGAACAGCGGCACGTAGTTGTTGATGAAGTCGTACATCACCAGCGAGATGGAGATGAGGACCATCGCCAGGTAGTCGCTGCGCAGTCGCCGGAAGGCGATGAAGGCAACGAGCACCGCCAGCAGGCACGAGGCGACACCTCCGGCCAACAACCCCAGCGGGAACGGCAGGGTGGCGCCCAGGACGTATGACTGCCCGGACCCGGGCAGCGGCGGGCCGCTCGACGTGACACCGGCGATGTAGGCGCCGATGGCGACAAAGGCGATGTAGGCGAAGTTGAGGATGCCGGACTCGCCGAACTGGAGGTTCAATCCCCAGCCGAGCACGCAGTAGGCGGCAAAGAAGAACAGCAGGGTGAAGCCGTAATAGAGAATGGGTGCCATTGACCTAGGCCTTTCCGACGCGGGCGAAGATGCCGCTGGGCCTGAACAGGAGGACGAGGATGAGGACGACGAACGACGTGTCGAGCTTGTAGGCCGGGTTGATGAACACGGCCGAGATCTCGGTGACCATGCCGATGATCACCGCGCCCAGGATGGCGCCGTAGACCGAGCCCACTCCGCCGACGATCACCGCGGCGAAGATCACAAACAGGAATGTCTCACCAAAGCTGGGGACGATGCTGGCGGCCGTGATGCCCAGCACCACTCCGGCGAGCCCGGACAGGATGCCGGTCAAGAACCAGGTGACCGTCGTGACCATGCGAGTGTCGATGCCACTGGTCATGGCCAGTGTCGTGCTGTCTGACATGGCCCGCATCGACTTGCCGAGACGGGTCATCGTCAACAGCAGGTGCACGACCACCATGAGCACGAGGCCAATGCCGATCACGATCAGCTGATCGACCGACAGCAGGAACGGTCCGATGTGCAACGGGTTCTCGGACGGCATGTTGAAGCGCCGGACGTCCGCACCCCAGATCGAGGTCACCAGGCTGAGGATGATCAGCGACAGCGCGAAGGTGACGATCAGGACGTAGAAGATCTTTTCGAATCGTCTGGCGAATGGCCCTAACACGAACTGGTTGACCAGCACGGCAAAGACGCCCACCAGCAGCGCGCCGGCGACCATCGCCACCCAGATGTTCCAGTGCAGAAAGCCGGCGTTGAGCTCCCAGGCGAAATAGGCGCCCAGCGCCATGAAATCGCCGTAGGCGAAGTTGATGTAGTTGGTGATTCCGAACTGCAGGCTCAGGCCGACCGCGGCGACCGCAATCACCGAGGCGGTCACCAGGCCGAAACCTACCGCCAGCCAAAATTGATGCATCGCTCTCCTCTCACTGTATGAGAGCTTCTCTCATACTCTGCGGGGTACTATCACCGCATGACGGCGGCTTTGTCAAGCCGCAGTCGTTTGTCTGCCGTCGCGGACCATCTCCCGGACGTGCGGCGACGCGGGCTGCGGGAGACGGCGCCGCCGTATGCCCATGCGTCGCGGGCGTCAGCGCACGCGGACCTCTGCACTGCCACAATCTCCTCTCCTCCTGCCGGACCCTTGAAGCGGTCGTCACGTCTCACTCGGTGAGACAGCGATCACGGTACGCGTGTCACCGCCCGGGAAAAAGATCTGTGCGCGTTACTCGCCAATCGCGCATTTGCGGCACTTTTGCGCATTCTGCGCACGGCGTCGTCGCGTACACTCGCGCAGCGGAGAGAGAGTGCGTCGGCGTCAGCTGTCCAATCGCATCCTCACCAGCGTGGTGGGGATCCTCATCGCAAGCACGCTTGTGGGCCTTGCCCTGACCACGCTTAACGACCGGGCCCACCTGGAGCAGCAGTACAAGCAGCGCGCCCTGGCCATCGCTGAGACCTTCGCCTCCATGCCGCCGATCCGCCACGCGTTGGCCCACCCCACTCCGGCCGCCCGGCGCCTCATCCAGTCGCTGGCTCAGGAGGTCGACCAGGAGACGGGCGCCTCATACATCGTGGTGCTCGACCGGCACGGGATTCGCTACTCGCATCCGGACCCGGATCTCATCGGCAAGCGGGTGTCGGAGCCGATCGTCGCCCTCGACGGCCACAACCACCTCGGGACCGACCACGGGAACCTGGGGATCTCCGCCAACGCCAAGACGCCGCTGCGCAGCCCGTCCGGCCAGATCATCGGCGAGGTGTCGGCCGGGATCCTGGAGGGGCGCATCTCTGGCCAGTTGCTTCAGGAGATCCCCAGCCTGCTGCTCTACTTCGCGTGTGCGCTCGGCATCGGCGTGATCGCGTCACTGACGCTGGCCCGGCGGCTCAAGCGCAGCACGTTCGGCCTGGAGCTCGATGAGATCGCCGCGCTCGTCCAGGAGCGCGAGGCGATGCTGCACGGCATCCGCGAGGGGCTGATCACGCTGGACCGCGAAGGGAGGGTCACCCTCGTCAACGACGAGGCGCGCCGTCTCATCGGCTTGGGTGAGGGCGCTGTCGGTCCGAAGCTGGCAACGCTGGTGGAGCCCGGCCGGCTGCGCGATCTCCTGACCGGAGCGACGGAGGCGCGCGATGAGGTGGTGCTCACCGACGAGCACGTGCTGGTGATCAATCGCATGCCGGTCTCCCACCAGGGACGGGACCTGGGCGCCGTGGTGACGCTGCGGGATCGGACCGAGCTTGAAGGACTGCTGCGCGAGCTTGACAACGTCGATGCCCTCACCGACGCCCTCCGCGCCCAGCAGCACGAGTTCTCCAACCGCATGCACACGGTGGCCGGCCTCATCGAGCTCGGCGACCACGAGCAGGCGGCGCGCTACGCGCTTGACGTCTCCGGGGCCAGCAGCGGCCTCGCCGAAGCCATCGCCGAGCGCATCGAGAGCCCGGAACTGGCGGCGCTCCTGCTCGCCAAGACGACAATCGCCGCGGAGCGGGGCGTCGACCTGGAGCTGGCCGAGGACTCGCGCCTGCCGGAGACGGGCGTGGACACGGCGGCGCTCCTGACGATTGTGGGCAACCTGATTGAGAACGCCGTCGATGCGGCCGCCGCCGGGCCCGCCCCGGCCCGCGTGACCGTCCGCCTGACCGCCGGCGATGCCGCGCTGACGCTCGCGGTCTCGGACACCGGTCCCGGCGTTCCGGCAGAGCACCGCGCGGCGATCTTCACCGACGGGTTCACGACCAAGTCCGGCTCCGGTCGCCGCAACCAGGGGCTGGGGCTGGCGCTCGTGCACCGGCTGGTGCACGGCGCCGGCGGAACGATCCGCCTGGAGCGCAGCGACACCACCGATTTCACCGTCGTCCTGCCCACTCCGGCCCCGCATTCGGTGACGACGTGATCTCCACGATGATCGTCGAGGACGACTTTCACGTCGCCACCATCCACGCCGCGTACATCCGCCGCATCCGCGGCTTTGAGGTCTGCGGGCACGCCGCGACGCTGGCCACCGCCCGGGCTGAGATCACCCGGTTGGAGCCGACGCTCGTCCTCCTCGATCTCTACCTGCCGGATGGACACGGTCTTGACCTGGTCCGCGAGGTGCTCGACTGCCCCCATCATCCGGACTTCCTCATCATCTCCGCGGCCCGGGACATGGCCAGCGTGCGCGCGGCCATGAAGCTCGGCTCGGTGCACTATCTGGTCAAGCCGTTTCGCTTCGCCCAGCTGGAGGAGCGGCTGAACACGTACCGCAGCCTCCACGCTCGGATGGAGCAGATTGTGGAGGCCGAGCAGGAGGAGGTTGACGCCCTCTATGGCCTGCTCCGCGGACCCGCCCCGCTGCCCAAGGGTCAGTCCGGGCCCACGATGACACGCATCCGCGAGCAACTGCGCGGCGCCGACGACGACCTCTCCGCCGGCGAGGTCGCCGCCAGCATCGGCGTGAGCCGATCGACGGCCCAGCGATATCTCTCCGAGCTCGCTCGCCAGGGAACGGTCGAGCTCCGCCTCCACTACGGCGCGGCCGGGCGCCCGGAGCACCGGTATCGGCTGTCGGCCGCGTCCTGACCTCGGCGGCGCCGCAGCCGCAGATGTGACGCCGAGGCCGGCACCGACGCCGCCGCCCCGGGTGCGTAGAATCGTGGTCCTCAGTAGGGCGCGTAGCTCAGTGGGAGAGCGCTCGCTTCACACGCGAGAGGTCGCTGGTTCGAGCCCAGCCGTGCCCATAAACTCCTGCAAATCAGCATCAAGCTGTTATTCAGTGTTTTGGGGGGACGGGAACTTTTCAGGTCGGTATCTTTAGGTGCCGCGCGCGCTGCCCAGCTCATGACAAGCCCCGGTTTGGCGGCTCGGCCGACATCGGGCGGGCTGCCCTGCTGAGCCGGCGAAGCGTGGCGCTGTCCGAGTCGAATTCGGCGGCACCGCCCTGCTGTCCGCGCGAAGCGGGAGGTTCATTAAGCAGGGCGACGGTCTATGTCGTTGACGGAAAGGGGGTGTT
>DASSZQ010000243.1:0-16556 GCA_035702755.1 Solirubrobacteraceae bacterium
ATCGGTCAGGCGCACCGACACGCGCGCGATGGCTCGATGGCCCAGCGACCGGCGACCGGCCGGCGTGTGGTCGAACTCCTCAAAAACGGTGATCCCGGTGGTGGAGCGGTCTCCTGGATCGACGCCGAGCTCGGTGAGGAGTTCGATCAGGCGCCGGCTGCGCGCCGACACGTCGGACAGGGCCGGTCCGGGCGCGTCGTGCAGTGCGGCCAGCGAGATCCAGAGGATCGCCTCATCCGGCTCTGAACGGACCGCGGCATCCCCCGTGACCGTGACGGTGGGGGTGCCGGTCACGTCGTGTGCGTCGGCTGCGCCACATGCCATGCCGCCCATCCTCGCAAACCGGCAGAGCCGCGCCTAGGCGTCGGTGGGGTCCCCGGCGGCGCGGCGGCGGTCGCGGCGCGCGGCTTCCACCAGGCGGTCCACCTCGCGGTGGCGGCGTTCGATGTAGGCCTGGAGATCCGCCTCGGCCTGCGCCCGCTGTCGCCGAACCTCTTCGGCCGCCTCTGAGCGCATGGCGGCAAGGAGTAGCTCAGCCGCAGTTCGCGCGGTCGAGAGCTCCTGCTCCGCTGTGGCCCGAGCCGCGTTCAGCTCCTGCTCCGCTGTGGCCCGCGCCGCGTTCAGCTCCTGCTCGCAGCGCTGCGCGGTCTCGTCACTCAGCCGCTGCGCATGGCTGTCGGCCGCGGCGGTGATGCGCTGCGCGTCTGCGCGTGCCTGCCGCAGAACCTCGGCGGCGGCCGCCTCCGCGCGCGCCGCATCGACGATCGCTGCCGCTTGGTCACGCGCGGTCCTGAGCGTGCGCTCGGCCTCCTCCCGCGCCTGCGCCAGCAGCCGGTCCGCCTCCTTCTGCGCCTGCGGCAGGACGTCGGTGGCGTCCTCATGGGCCTTCCGGAGCAGCGTCGCCGCCTCCGCCTCGGCCTGGGCGCGTGCGTGCTCTGCCTCCTGGAGACGGCTCTGGGCCGCGGTCTGCGCTTCTCGGAGCACGCGCTGCGCTGTCTCGCGGTCAGCCGCGGCCTGCAGCCGGGCGCCCTCCAGGATCGCCTCGGCTTCCATCCGGCTGCTCTCCAGCACCCGCTCCGCCTCGGCCTCCTTCTCCATCGCCGTCCGCTCCCGCCTGAGCAGCTGCTGCTCGACCTCGCGGGCCCGCTCCGCGGTGCGGCTGATCCGAAACCACTCGCTGACGACCTGGAGGTGACGGTCAACCTCGGCTGGGTCATACCCCTTGCGGACGCGCCGGAAATGACGCTGCACCACATAGGCCGAACGCGTCTCGCCCTCTGTGCTGGGAGGCATCCCCTGCCGTTCGCTTCTCCGCTGTCGACTCCTCCTGGGTTCCTCGCCCGAGCCGCCACCTGCTAGGTTGACCGGAGCGGTCGGCGCCCCGTCGGCCGCGAGGCAGCTTTCTTGGGTCCCGCATGACAGCGGTTCGGGTCAGCCATAGCCTCCCGAATCGTTCGCGGACCCGGATGGGCCGCAGGAGTAACACATGTCCAAGCAGTCTTTCGCTGAGCTCGGCGTCTCTGACGCTGTCATCAGTTCCCTCGCACAGGCCGGAGTCACCGAGCCGTTCGCGATCCAGCGTGCCGTGATCGGCGATGCGATCGCCGGGCGCGATGTGATCGCCAAGTCCCCCACCGGGTCAGGCAAGACGCTCGCCTTCGGAATCCCGCTGGTGCACCGCATCGCCGCCGATGACCGGCGACCGGCCGCCCTGGTCCTCGCCCCCACCCGCGAGCTCGCCAGCCAGATCGTCGATGAGATCCGGGGCATCGCGCACACCCGCGCCCTGCGCGTCACCGCCGTCTACGGTGGCGTCGGCCTGGTCAAGCAGGCCCGGAACGCCGCCGCCTCGCACGTGCTGGTCGCCACTCCAGGCCGGCTTGAGGACCTTCTGACCCGGGGCGCATTCACGCTTGAGCACATCCGGATGCTGGTCCTGGATGAGGCCGACCGCATGCTCGACATGGGCTTTCGGCCCGCGATCGACCGCATCGTCGCCGCCTGCCCCCAGGATCGCCAGACACTGTTCTTCTCCGCCACCCTGGACGGCGAAGCCGGCCGCATCGCCAACCGCTACGCCGAGAACCCGGCCGTCCACCAGCACGGCCCGGCGGCGCGGCGTGCGAGCAGCGAGATCGAGCACCGGTTCGTGCCGATCGCGCACGAGCATCGCGTCGAGGCACTCGTCCGCGAGCTTGGTCGCGACCGGGAGCTCACGCTCGTGTTCGTGCGCACCAAGCGGGGCGCCGACCGGCTGGTCAAGCGACTCGCCGCTCACGGCATCACCGCGGCGGCGATGCACGGCGACAAGTCACAGCGCCAGCGCGAGCAGGCGCTCGCCCGGTTTGAGTCAGGCGCCGTCGACACCCTGGTCGCGACCGATGTCGCCGCGCGCGGGATCGACGTCGACCGGATCTCCCACGTGATCAACTTCGACCCGCCGGCCGACAGCGAAACCTACGTTCACCGGATCGGCCGCACCGGCCGGGCCGGGCGCACGGGCATCGGGATCACGCTCATCTCCCCGGACCAGCACCACGAGGTGGCAAGGCTCGCCGGCCAACTGGGGATCGAGCATGGCCTTGACCGCAGCGGCTCCCGCCGCTTGGTGACCGATGCCTCGCCCCGCGCGCACACCGCGACTCCTCCGCGCTCGCAGCGTCGACGGCGGACCCGGCGGCGCACTCCCACTCGAGCCTGATCCTCCGGTCAGCCCGCGAAGCGCAGCACGTACAGGGTTGCCGCCACCGCGGTCGCCAGATTCAGTGACGAGACTCCCGGAGCCATCGGCAGCGAGACTCGCCGGTGGGCCTGGGCCAGCAGTTCGTCGCTGAGTCCATCGCGTTCTGTTCCGAACGCCAGGACCGCGGCCCGCGGCAGTCCGGCCGGCGCCAGCGGCTCGCCCTCTGGGTCAAGCGCCACCAGGGGCCGGCCGAGGGTCCTGAGGGCGCGCAGGTGGTGGACGGGCAGCGCGAAGTGCAACCCGGCGCTCCCCCGCAGGGCATCCGGGTGCCACGGGTTCTGGTGCCCGGTCGTCATGACGCCCGCGGCGCCGGCGGCCGCGGCCACCCGGATGACGGCACCGAGATTGCCGAGATGCCTGGGGTCCTCCAGCAGCACGACGTGGCCGGTACCGGCCAGCACAGTGTCCGGATCCGGCTGCGCCGGCCGCCGGGCCACCGCAACGACCTGGGCGCGCGGCACCACGGCCTGGAGCGCCGCTTCATCGACAACCTCAACCGGGATCTCGATGTCCGCGGCCAGCCGCTGCCGCATGGCCTCCAGCCCGGCCGGATCCGCCGTCCAGGCGCCAAGCAGCTCTGCCCCAAACCGGATCGCATGCTTGATCGCGTGAAACCCCTCCAGGACGACCAGTCCCCGGGTGCGCCGCGCGCGGGGGACCGCGTCGATTCCCATGCGCGGCTGCGGTGAGCCCTGGAGATGGCGGTCAGCACCCATTAAGGCCATCAGTCAAACAGACTCACGAATCGCCGCCCCCTGACTCGATGCGTACGATGAGCCGATGATGCTGCCGCCCGGCCCGCGGGCTCCTGCTGTGTGGCAGACGCTCGCCTGGACGAGCCGGCCCGGTGCGTTCTTGCAGAGCGTTCATCGCCGGTTCGGCGACCCGGTGACGATCCGGACCTACTGGACTGAGGAGCCGATGGTGCTGGTGTCAAGCCCGGACGGAGACGACCATCTCCGCGAGCGCCGGCTGATGCAGAGGCCGTTTCATGGTGAGCGGATGCGCGCGCTGGGCCCACTGGTCGCCGCTCTGGCCCGGCGCGAGCTGGAGAGCTGGAGCGGCCGGGTGGACACCTTGGAGCGGATGCGCCAGCTCACGCTGGCGATCATCCTGCGCGTCGTGTTCGGCGCTCGCGATGACCAGGAGTTCACCCAGCTGCGCGACTCGGTCGAGGAGACGCTGTCCGGAGTGCGGTCCCTGCCCCGGCTGTTGGCGATGGCGGTGGTGATGCGCGATCTCGGGCCGCGGAGCCCGTGGGGCCGGTTTCGGACCGCCGTCGAGCGCTTTGACGCCGTGCTCTACGAGCTGCTGGCGCAACGCCGCGCCGAGCCCGCCGGCGAGCTTGACGGCGAGTCGGTGCTCGACGTACTGCTCCAGGCGCGCGACGAGACCGGCCGCCCGCCCACCGACCAGCACCTGCGCGATCAACTGGTGGCCCTGCTGATGGGCGGACACGACAGCTCGGCCGCGTCGCTCGCCTGGGCGTTTGAGCGGCTCGCCCGCCACCCCAACGTGCAGGCCCGTTTGCGGGACGGCGATCCGGCATACCTCACCGCGGTCGTCAAAGAGGTGCTGCGGGTGCGTCCGACGCTGACAGTCGCCCCCCGGCTGTTGCTGGAGCCGGCGCAGATCGGCGGCCGCACGATCCCGGCGGGCGTCCAGGTTGCCGCCTGCCTGTGGCTGGCGATGCGCCGGGAGGATCTGTGGCCGGACGCCGCGGCGTTTCGACCGGAGCGCTGGATCGATGGTCCCGCGTCAAGCTCACCGTCCTGGATCCCATACGGCGGAGGGGTGCGTCGGTGCGCCGGCGCGCCGTTTGCCGAGATGGAGATGCGGGAGGTGCTGCGAGCGGCCGCGCCACTGCGATTGCGTCCCGCTCATCGCCACTCCGAGCGCGCCCGCCGCAGCCTGCTTGTCGTCGTCCCCGACCGTGGCGGCGAGGTCATCGTCGGCTAGGCCTCACCGCCCGACCTCGTCTCCAACCGACGCCCCCGCGTCCCTACGCGGCCGGCACGAGATGGTGCTCAAACGCCCACACCGTCGCGGCGGTCCGGGTTCGCGCACCCGTCTTGTCGAAGATGTGCTGGACGTGGTGGCCCGCTGTCTTGGCGGAGATGCCCAGGGTCTCGGCGATCTCCTTGTTGCTCTTTCCGGCAGCGAGCGCCAGCAGGACCTCGAGTTCGCGGTCCGTCAGGCCGGCCGGCAGGTTGCGCGGGCGTTTGGCCACACGATGTCCGGCCGCGGCGAGCACGGCATCGACCGCCTCCGGACACAGACGGCCCTCGCGCGCGTCGCGCAGTAGCTCGGCTTCGGCGTCGGCCGCATCGAGCGCTGGTCGGTGCGGGCGCCGCTCCCGCATCGCTTGGTAGGAGTCGGCCGCAGCGAGGATCCGCGCCGCTCGATCAAGCCCCGCTGCGCCGGTCTTGCGGTGATAGCCCGCGCCGTCCAGGCGCTCGTGATGGGCGCCGGCCAGCTCGCCGATCGCCGCCAAGGCGGGTGCGTGCGCGAACGAGCGCTCGGTGAAGTACGGGTGGAGCCGCACGCGCTCCCAGTCGGTGAGGCCGAAGGCTCCGGGCTTCTCCCAGATCGCGTTTGAGACTCCGACCCGGCCGAGGTCGAGCGCGAGCGCGGCGCGGCGGACCGTCGCAACCTCCTCCGCCGAAAGCCCGAGGCGCCAGGCGGCCGCCTCGGCGAGCTGGGAGGTCCCCTCAGCGTGCCCGCGCAGCCAGTAGGACTTGAGATCGGCGAAGGTCCCGACGACGCGGAACGCAGCGTCGATCTCGTCGCCGGTCATCCACCGGCGGGGTGGCGGCTCGGCGGCCATCGCCTGCTCCCAGATCACCGTGTCGTCGAGTCCGTCGAGCAGTTGGTCGAAGTGGTCGATCGCCAGCGCGACCAGGTGCGGGTCGTACGCGCCTCCCGCCCGCCGCTCGATAACCTCGCCGGCCCGGCCGGGACCACCGGCCGACAGGAACACCGAGATGTCCCGGGCGACATGAAGGACTCGGGCCGGAAGTGGGATCCCGTCACTCGCGGCAGCGCCAGGGAACCCGTTCCCGTCCCAGCGCTCGAAGACGTAGGCAAGGTTTGAGATGACACCGGGACCGAAGCCCAGCCACCCGGCGAAGCGCTGTGCGACCTCGCAGTGCAGGGCGAACGTCGAGCGCGCGATCTCGAGGGCGTTCTCGAGCGCGTGGGCGACCATCTCCTGACGAACCGCGGGCGGCCGTCCCTGTCCGACCACGTCCGTCAGGAACGCGGCGACCTCTTCAGGGTTGCCTCCGTCGACAAGCGCGAACTTGGCCCGGGGCTCGATGTCATCCCCGAAGAGCTCCGTCTGCTCGGTCGCGTCCGACGTGCAGCCGATCGAGTGCAGCAGCGAGATGTAGTAGGCATCCACCAGCTCGGCGGGCGCCAGTTCTGCCAGCTCGCCGAGACGGACCGCGAGGATCGCCGACCTGAGCGCGTGCTCGAGCGGCTGACCCGTGCCCAGATCGGTGGCGATCGACATCGCCCCGATCACCTGCGCAGCGCGGATGGGCTCCTGGCTCACGGAGGATCGCGTTCCGGACGCGCTGGTGCCCTCAGCCCCCATCCGGGCAATCCTAGGCACGGAACGCCGGCGTGTCAGGCCGGGTTTCTACGTATTTGTGGGCCGCGGACGTGCGCCGCGATCGCCTCTGCCCGGCACGGGGAGCCACCCTGGTGGGCAGCTCCCTCTCGTGTCGCGTCTGTGGCTAGGCCACTGCCTGCAGGTGCTCGTTGGGCTCAATCGCCCCCAGGCTCTTGACGACGTCGAGCGTGCCGTTGCGTACCTGGGCGACGTACATGTTCATCCGCACGTGGTGCTGGCCGGGCACCATCTCGGCCGGGCCGCCAGGGCCCTCGGCGATCTTGGCGTGGTCAAGCGCCGCAACCACGGCCGCCTGATCAAGCGAGCCGGCCTCCGTGACGGCGGCCTCCCACAGCTTCAGGCCGCGGTACAGGCCCGTGCACCCGCTGCCGCCGCTCAATTGCGGACCGTCCGGGAAGCGAGCGTTGTAGCGGCCGAGCAGTTGCCTGCCGAACGGGTCGCTCAGTGACTGGTAGTAGTCCATGCACGCGTACATGCCCTCCGTGTGCCCGGCCGGCAGCGCCGCGACGAGGTTCTCGTCGAAGTACGTCGTCACAACCCGCCCGCCGCGCTTCGTGAAGCCGGACTCATACAGGGCCTCGAGAAACGGGAAGCACCCGGGAGGCACGGTGGTGTTGAACACCACCTCCGTACCGCGCGCGTTGATCCGGTCGACCGTCCCGGTCCAATCGGCGTGATCGATGGGGAAGTACTCCTCTCCGACGATCTCGCCGCCGTTGGCCGAGGCGACCTCGTGGACCTTTCGGTTCATCACGTGTGGCCAGATGTAGTCCGCCGAGGGCAGGTAGAACACCTTTGCTCCGGTCTGCTGCATCACCCACGGGATGAGCGGCTCAACCTGCTGTGCCGGCACCGCGCCGGTGCAGAACAGCAGCGGGTCATACTCCTGGCCCTCGTACTGCTCAGGGTAGATGTAGAGCGTTTCGCCCTCGCTCACAACGGGCCCCTTGATGGCCTGCCTGGTCGAACTGAAGATCCCGCCCAGGACCACGTCGACACCGTCGCCCCGGACGAGTTTGGCGGCGCTCGCCGCCGCCTGCTCGTCGTCGCTTGCGCTGTCCTGGAGGCACAGTTCGATCGGACGGCCGAGCAGGCCGCCGGACGCGTTGATCTCGTCGACCACCAGCGTGGCGACATTGGCCTGGGCCATGCCCATGGCCGATAGGGCCCCCGTCTGGTCGGCGATCACGCCGATCTTGATTGTCTGTGGCATGTCCTCCTCCTACGCCTCGTAGCGGCCGCCGAGCTCCGCCACCTGCGGCCGTCCCTTGTGCCCGGCCTCCTGCATGATCGGCGGGACCTCGGGGTCGGAGGCGAACTTCTGCCAGCCATCGAGATCCCAATCGAAGATCACCCACACCCGGTCCTCATGGTTGGGATCGCGGAACACGGTCGCGCCCTTCGAGCCGTGCTGGCTGCGCTTCTCAGCACCCTTGGTCGAGAAGACGCTGGTGAAACGGTCGAAATCCTCGACCGTGGTCGTCGCCAGGAGCATCCTGGTCCTCCTTTCGTGTCCGGCGTCTCCGAGCGACGCCGAGGCTGGCGCGAACTATCCGCCGGTGACGCTCGGGGCACATCGGGCGATCGCCCTATGCGGCGATCGGCGCTGACGCGAGCCCGGCAGGTGCGGAGCGCCCGGTTTGTACGAAATGAGGATCACGCCGGGGGATTTCGTCGGAGAGTGCCGTATGGCGCCAGGTGTGTTCCAGATCGTCAGCGGCGATCCGGATTTCGAACGAACCTGACCCCTACGGCGGCAATCCTCGCCCGTATCCCGGGCGTGCCGCCTGCACCCCCTGCCTCGTGTCCGCGCTGCCGCACTCATTCACCGATGAGCGGCGTTCAGCGCGCGATCTCCACGCTGACACCCGCCGCCTCGATCTCGGACACCACGGCGGGGTCGGCGGTCTCGTCGGTGACGACCGTGCTCACCTCGTTGAGCGCGCAGACCTGGGCGAGCTCGATCTCGCCGAGTTTCGAACCGTCGGCGACGATCACCCGCCTCCGCGCGGCCAGCAGCATGGCCCGCTTGACCTCCGCCTCGGGCAGGTTGATGTTGGTGATACCGCCGTGGACGTCGACGCCGTTGCAGCCGATGAAGGCGATGGACGCGCGCAGCCGCTCCAGGAGCACGGTGGCCAGGGGATTGACGAGCGAGTGCTGCAGCGGACGCACGGTGCCGCCGGTGACGATGACCGTGACCCGCGGATACGCCGCCTCGAGCTCAAGTGCGACGTTCAGCGCGGGCGTGAACACCGTCACGTCGGTGAGCTCCTCGCGCGCGATGAGCGCTCGTGCCACGGCGGTCGTCGTCGAGCCGACGTCGAGCAGCACGGTTTCGCCGCTGGCCACCATGCGCGCCCCGTGGAGCCCGATGTGGGCCTTTTCGCGAGCCGAGGTCAGCTCGGAGGCCTCGAACGGCTGCTCGCCGGGAACGACGCTGGCGGGCACCGCGCCCCCTCGGATCCGCCGCAGCCGGCCGCGGCGCTCGAGCGCCTGCAGGTCGCTGCGGATCGTGACCGTCGAGACCTGGAAGCGGGTGGCCAGCTCGGCCACCCGCTCAAAGCCGCTGTCGGCGACCAGGTCGGCGATCCGCTCCTGCCGGAGCTCTGCCGGAACCTCGGCGTCGACCGGCGGGCCCCACTCACGTCCCATGAGCGAGGAGCCTACCGACCGCTCAACCGCCCACCGAGGCCGCGAAGATGTGCATCGCCGGGTTGTAGCCGGCCACGTCGCCGAGGGTCGGCAGCGCCACCGCCTCGACCGTCTTGGTCGGATCGATCGGCACCGACTGCTCGAACACGTACACCGTGTGGCCCGAGGACCCGGTTGGGTAGTTGGCGTAGTTGACCGAGGCCAGTTGGGTGTTCGCTGGATTCCCGTTTTGGCCGGCCGGATACCAGAAGTTGCCCACGCTCAGCGTGAACGTCGAGCTCGAGCCGTCGGTGTAGTAGACCGTGCCGGTCCCCGACTGGGGCCCGTTGTTGGACGCGGCCAGGAACCCCAGCTTCGAGCCGTGCCCGGAGATGTCGAAGATCTGTCCTTCGGCCATGGTGTTGTCAGGCTGCGCGGAGGGCACATTGGGCCACGTGAACGCGAGGCCGTCGGAGTTGACGCTCGCGCCCGGCGTGAGCCCATCGCTGGCCAGGCCCTGGGCCGAGAACGTCGTCCCCTCGCCGTCGAATCCGACAAAGCCCGATGACGGCTTCGGGTTGGCGTCGTCGGTGATGCCGCTGTTGTCGTAGCTCTGGGCCAGCGACTGGTAGGGCACCTCGACGGTCACCCCCGACTGGAGCGTCTGGGTGCCGCCGCTCGACGGCGTCTGGTAGCTCGCCTTGGCCACGAGCGGCACCGGCCCGGGCTGCAGGCCGGAGGACGGTGGCGTGACCGTGAAGACGGCCTGGGCGGTTTGCCCGGACACGAGCTTGCCCAGCGACACGGTCGGCGGCGAGACGGCCCAGCCCGACGGCGCGTTCAGAATCACGCTGGAGCCGGTCATCGGCTCGTTGCCCTGGTTCGAGAGGGTGGCGGTGACCTTGAACGGCTTGGCCGGCTCTGCGAGCCGGCTCGAGGAGGTCAGCGCGAGCGTCGGCTGCCCCGCGCTCGGCGTGCCATACACCGCCGCTGAGTAGGCGGGGCTTGAGACCGGAGTGACCGGCACGCCGCCCGCCTGGTTGCCCAGCGAGACGAGCTTGACCGCGCCGAGCCCGCCTCCGCTCGGGGCGAGCGCCCATTCGGCGATGGCCAACGTGTTCTGGCCCTGCGGGTTGAGGATCCCGGCCGGGACGTAGAACTGCGTCTGCGGGCCCTGCTGGTTGTCGTACTGACCGATCAACCAGCCGTTGACGAAGATGAATGCGCGCGAGTTGGCGTTCCCCGCGTTCGGCAGGCTGCTCATCTGCACGGCCACCGGGCTGTAGCTGGAGGTCGGCTCGTTGAGCGAGAACGTTGTCCGGTACCAGCCAATCCCCTCGGGGACGCCACGGCTGTTCCAGGCGTCGGGCAGCGACACCGAGGACCAGCTGTCATCCGGATAGCCCGGCAGATCCCAGCCGTGATTGGTGCCGTACAGGCCGGTGGCGTTGAGCGGGCCGCGGGTCGGATCCTGCAGCTGCTCGCCGCCCCGGTTGCCCTGCAGGCGCCAGGTGACCGACTCGCCGCCGCCGTTGAGCTTGGCGCCCATCAGCCCCCGCGGGCTCTTCTGTCCGTCGCCGGGCGGCGAGCCGTAGACGCCGTCCTCGTCGTGGCCGGAGCTCTGCACCAGCACGGCGACCACGTTGTCGGCCCCCGGCCGCAGCGCGGCGGCCGGGAAGCTGAACGTCTTGGTCTGCTGGTTGCCCGACGAGTTGGCGCCGATGTAGGCGCCGTTCAGCCAGACGCTGAGCGCGCCGTGCTGGCCGCCGTCGGCGGTCAGTGTGATCCCGGTCTCGCTGCCGGTGGCGCTGAAGTGCCCGCGGTACCAGATGAAGCCGTGGTGGAAGCCGTAGTCGTCGGCGTACAGCACCGGCGTGGTCACCGGTGGCGTCGGGTTGGTGGTGGTTTGGTGATCGGCCAGCGTCCAACTCGAGTCGTCGTAGAAGGGCTGCGCCTCAGGCGTCTCAAAGCGGAATTTCCAGTTCGACAGCGCCGGCAGGGTGACCGCCGCCGGACCGTGCAGAGTGCCGGTCAGGGAACCGTCGGACTGCCGCGTGGTGGCCACGCTCTGGCCGTTCCAGGTGACCGCGGTGACGCTCGCGGGCGCCCACACGGTGATCGGCCCGGAGCTGCTTGTGTCCCCGGTCAGGGCGAGTGTGCCGCCGCTGGTGGTCGCGCCGCGCACCAGATAGGCGCCGCGCACGAGCACCTGACCGGCGCTTGTCGCCTCGGGCCAGAAGTCCTCGGCGAGATTCTTTTCGGCGATCAGCAGCAGCAGGCCAGGTCGGCCACCACCGGAGATCTTGACCTCGGCCAGGCCGGTGTGGGTGTAATCGAGACGCAGGTCGCCCCGGCTCGAATCCCAGGTGCTCTGCACACTGCCTGACAGGACCGTGACGTTCGGCTGGTTCGCGTAGCGCAGCACGGTCTCGCCGTCGGTTCCGGCCGGTCCGTAGAGCAGCCCAAGCGAGCTGCCGCCGAGGTCGGCGTGAGTCATCAGCTCCGAGGTCGAGTACTGCAACTGCTGGCCGTCGAACTGGTCGTTGGCCACCAGCAGCTTGGCGTCACGGCCCTGCAGGGTGATCGCGGTGCCCGGCTGCTGGGGCACACTGGGGTAGGAGTCCGCCTGCTGTGCCGCGGTTGGGACGTTGATGGCGTCTACCGAGACGTACGTCCCGCCGGAGGCGGCGTTCTTCTGGCCGGTGACGACGATCTTCAGCGTGTGCGTCGTGTTCGCCAGCCCGCTGGCTGAGTACAGGACCTTCTGGAAGTTCGTGCCCGCTGAGTAGCCGTCGACGGTTGCCACCTTGGTGCCGTCGAGGTAGACGTCGGCGATCCCGTGATTGCTGGCGGTCGGTGCGATGTACTGGACGGCAGTGCCGGTGAAGCTCACCGACATCGAGTCGCCGGTCACGTTGGAGAAGCTCTCGGTGTTCTTGTAGTCGCCCCCTGTGTAGGACTGATTGGAGACGTGTGACCAGTTGCCCGTGTAGCTGAGCGCGGCGTCGGTGTCGTCGTAGGTGTAGCCGAAGCTGGGGTCGGTGTTGAGCGCCAGGTGGGTGCTGGCGTTCGCGGTCGAGGACGCGTTGGACTGGCGCAGGTAGATGAACTGCGTCTTGTCGTCGGGGTTGGCGCGCGCAGTCACGGTGACGGCGGGATTGCTGGAGGCCGGCGCGGCCACCGGCTGGGTCTTGGCCAGCGAAGGCTGGGACTGCAGGAAGTCGCCGAGCAGCTTGTTCTCGCCGTATTTGGACCCGCTGATGTCGTTGGGGTTGGCGGGGGTGCCGATCTCGCCGTCCTCACGGATCGCCGACCCGTAGTCATACGAGGTGTACATGAACGGCGCCGGCAGCCAGCCCCAGTTGGTGCCGCCGACCGTCATGTAGTTGCTCTGGATCGTGACGCCGTCGGCGAAGTTGCTCTTGTAAAAGACGTTCTCGAAGTCCGAGTTGGTCATCTCGTAGCAGTTGTCGTAGCCCGAGCCACCCCAGCTGTCATACGAGCCGCCCTGGAATTCCGGCAGCATCAGCGGCTCGCCGGCGAACGGCGAGAACGCGCCCGGGGTCCCAAACGAACGTGGATTGGCGCAGTTGAAGCCCTGGGGATAGGAGTCGTAGCCGTCGATCTGGACGGCGCCCGGCGTGCCGTTGAAGGTGCCGCTGTGGTTGCCGGTGAGCGGCACGTCGATTCCGTCGGCCTTGACCTTGGCGATCAGGTCGGCCATGTAGTTGATGGTGGCCGGCTCCCTGTAGAACAGTTCGTTCTCGACCTGGTAGAGGATCACATCGCCGCCCCGCGTGATCTGGTGCGCGGCAATGATCGGATCAATCTCCGAGAGCCACTGCTTGGCCGCCGCCTCATAATCGGCCGCGTTGGTGCGGGCCTTGCCCTTCTGGGTGACCAGCCAGCCCGGGAAGCCGCCACCGTCGGTCTCGGCGTTGATGTACGGGCCGGGGCGGGCGATCACGTACAGGCCCGCCTTCTGGGCGTCGTTGAGGAACGTGTTCATGTCCCGGACACCGCTGAAGTCGTAGCGACCGGGAGCCGGAGAGGAGTAGTCCCAGTCGAAGTACGGGGTGACGGCGTTGAACCCGTCGGCCTTCATCTTCTGCAGCAGGTCAAGCCACAGCGATGGCGACGGCGTGCGCCACGGATCAAATTCGCCGGAGTAGATGAGCGTCCGCTTGCCGTCGATCATCAGCGAGTACTGGTCGTAGCTGACGGTGTGCTTGGCGCCGAGGTCGACGTTCGTCGGCGGCGCAATCGGCGCCGGGGTCACGCTGTTGGAGGCCGGTGAGGCGTCGCTGCTACCCGAGGCTGTGTTGGCCTTCACGGTGAAGGTGTAGCCCGTGCCGTTCTTGAGGTTGTCGATGATCGTCCACTGGTTCGGCACGTCGACCGTGCTCGTCGAACCGTCCGAACCGGTCACCGTGTACGAGGTCACGTTGCCCTGCCCCTGGGTAGGAGCACACCATGTGACGGTCACCGAGCCGTCACCGGCGATCGCGTGGACGTCAGTGGGGGCGCCCGGACTGGCGGCGCCCGCCTCGCTCGGGGTCGCCACCGCACACCCGGCCGCACTGCCGCCGTTGGCGGCGGGCGCCGATCCGGCCGCCGACGTGGCGGAGGCGGTGTGAGGAGCCCAGGCCCGCGCCGGGATGTGACGGACGGCGGGACCGCCGCCGGAGGCCTCGGCAAGAGGGACGAGGGCCAGCACGCACGCGACCGCGAGGGCAGCGACGACAGCGAGACGGTTACGGCGCATGGCTTCTCCTCCCAAACCGTGCGGTTACCAAACCTTCCTCATACTTGCGAAAGGGAGCGCAACCGGCCGCGGTAACGGCGTGATATCCGGAACTGACTGGCAGCTGAACCTTTATGCGCTTGCGTTCTCTTGTCAATCGAGCGTCCGGGCGCTGACCGTTGTCGCGAGCGAAACCTCCGCTTGCTTTCCCATCTTTACGTTTGCAGCGCCACCGCCGGCGAGGCGGTTCGCACCGATCAGGGCCCGGCCGGCGGTCGAGCGGTCCTCATCTCCGCTCGCGTCGCGAAGCTGCTTGGCCCAGGGCCATACGTCTGGAGGAAACAGGACCCACTTGCCCGCCGCACGTCGGACGCTTCGTCCGCCGTTTCGTCACGCGGTGGGCCCCGGCCGCGACATCCAGAAACGTTGAAATCGGGGAGACAGGATTTGAACCTGCGACCGCCCGGCCCCCAGCCGGGTGCGCTACCAGACTGCGCCACTCCCCGTGGTCGGTCGATGATAACCGGCGACAGAGCGGGCGACGGGAATCGAACCCGCCCTAGAAGCTTGGAAGGCTTCTGTGCAACCACAACACTTCGCCCGCGGGTCTGCCGATCTTAGCCCTCCGGTGCCCGGATCGTCAGCACCACGGCCCCCCGGCGGGCCTTCCGGACGGCGTCGCGCGGGCGACGGTCGGCTGCCCCTCAGGCGCCCTGCCTGACTCGGCTTTCGGTCGGCACCGCGCCCTCGCGGGTGAGGTCAGGCGGCGGCCAGGGACCGGTCCAGTTGTCCAGCGCGCCATCGAGGGTGACGACCGAGCCGGACAGCGCTCGCCCCATGGGGGTGGCCAGGAGGGCGACGAGCCAGCCGTACTCCTCCATCTCCCCCAGCCGCTGGAGCGGCACGGTCTGAGCGGCCCGGCGCCACAGCTCGGCCGGATACTTGCGCAGCGATTCGGTCGCCAGCCGGCCGAGGGCGATCGCCACCACCGCGACGCCGTCCGGCGCCCAGTCCTCGGCCAGCTCGCGGGTCAGCGCCTCGACGGCGGCGCGGGCCGCGCCGGTGTGCGCCATGGCCGGCATCCCGTGATGGGGCGAGACGGTGACGTTGACGATGGTTCCGCCGGAGTCTCGCAGCGCCAGCTCGTACGCCGCCCGGCACATGTTCAGGGTGCCGCCGACGTTGAGCCGGGTCACGGCATTCCATCCCTTGGCGGTGATCCCCTCGGCCGGAACGAAGTACTGGCCGCCGGCGTTGTTGAGCAGGAGGTCGAGCCGCCCGTGCCGCTGCCGAACGGAGTCGACGATCGCCTCGGCCCCGGAGGGCTCTCGGATGTCGCCGGCCACCCAGGAACAGCTGGCGCCCAGCTCCGCGGCGGTCGCCTCCAGGACCTCGGCCCGGCGGCCGGCGATCACCACGCGCGCGCCGCAGCGGACGAGCTCGGCGGCCGCGGCCCGGCCCAGGTTGGTCCCGCCGCCGGTGACCAGCGCCACGCACCCCTCCAGCGCCCCGGACGCGAAGATGCGCGACGGCTCCAGCGCTACTCCCCCAGCACCTTGATGACAAGTCGCTTCGGTCGCCCGCCGTCGAACTCGCAGTAGAAGACCTGCTGCCAGGGCCCCAGATCAAGCTGGCCGTCGGTGACGGGCACGATCACCTGGTGGTGGACGAGCAGGTTCTTGAGGTGGGCGTCGCCGTTGTCCTCGCCGCCGGCGTGATGGCGGTAATCGCCGGGGTTGGGCAGCAGGGCGCGCGCCACCTCCCCGTCCGGCTCCGACCAGCTGGGAGGCGCGATCTTGTCCAGCCATTCCAGCGTGTCGGCCTGCAGGCCGGGCTCGTCGTCATTGATCCACACGCCCGCGGTGATGTGCATGGCACACACCAGCGCCATCCCCTCGGCGATCCCGGCCTCCCGGACCGCCTCGGCGACGTCTTCAGTGATGCGGATGAACTCCCGCCGGCGGGACGTGTTGAAGGTCCGGTAGACGGTGTGGGAGGTCACGAGGCGAGGGTGAGGACCGGCGAAGCAGGGGAGCCGGGATTCGAACCCGGATTCACGGTTTTGGAGACCGTGCGCATAGCCATTAACTCACTCCCCTGAGGGCGATAGCGATGGTACCCGCCCGCCGCGGCGGCCGGCTGCCCGGTCGCCTCCGGGCTATGTCATGCGGGCGGAGGGATTCGAACCCCCACGGGCTTTCGCCCACCGGCACCTAAAGCCGGCGTGTCTACCATTTCACCACGCCCGCGGCGACAGACGGATTGTGAGGCACGGCGCCGGAAACTGCCGCATGCTCCCGCCCGGCGAGGTATCGTGGCCGCCGTGGCTCAGGTTCGAAACGTCAGACCCGGGTACGCGGTGATCCACCCCAACCGGGATAAGTGGATCTGCAAGCTGACCAAGCTGGTGATCATTGGGGTCATCCTGGCCTCGGTTGCGCTGATGCTGATCGTGACGGTCGGTGGCTGGAGCAAGCTCCAGGGCATGCAGCCGGTCAACTTCATCTGGATGGCCCTCTACGTCGTCGTCGCGATCTACATCGCTCGCTGGGCCCGCGGCCTGCTGCCGATCGCGGCCGCCCTCGCCATCCTCCTCCTGATCGTCGCCGTGATCGCCACCTTCGGCCTCGACGGCACCAGTTGGTTCGATCGCTCCGCCTACGGGTTTGGGCCGCCCCACACGCTGTTCGGCGGCAAGGGGCTCACGCCGAGTGAGCTGGGGACGGTGACGCTCCTGCTCATCCCTGCCGAGCTGGCCCTGATCGTGATCTCGATGATCGGCTTCTCGCAGGGCTGGA
>DASSZQ010000286.1:0-4587 GCA_035702755.1 Solirubrobacteraceae bacterium
CTCGAGGCCGGCATGCCGGCGGGGACCCGCTGGACCAACCCGGACGGCGGCTTCTTCATCTGGGTGACGCTGCCGGAGGGCGTGCGCGCCTCGACGCTCGCCGAGCAGGCACGGGCGCGGGGCGTCGAGTTCCTGCCCGGCACCGCCTGCCACTTCAGCGGCGGCGACGGGACGCTGCGCCTCTCCTACTCCTTCACCGACGAGGAGCAGATCCGGCGCGGCATCGCGATCCTGGCGGAGCTCGTGCGCGGGGAATTGACGCCGGCCGGCTAGGCCGGCGCGCCGCCACGCCGCCAGGCCGATCCGCACGGCACGCGGCGCGGCTGCGGTCGGGCAACGGACGGCGCACGTTATGTCACACCCCGGCGGGGCCGTCATGACCACGCTCGCGGAAACCGGTGGCCAGAGCCCGCGCTCGACGCGGCGGCTCTGGCTGTACGGTGCCGGCATGCTGGTGCCGGCGGCCTACTTCGCCTGGCGCTACCCGCTGGCCGGCAACACCGCGCGGCTGGTCGACATCGGCATCATGAGCAACTACCGACCAGCCGGCTTCGTCACCTTCGTCGGCGGCCTGGGCGTGCTCTTCGTCCTCTACGCGCTGGCGCTGCGCGAGAGCCGGCGCCTGCCCGCCCGCCAGGCCCTGCCGGCCGTGTTCGCCATCGCGGCCGGGCTCGGGCTGCTGATGGCGCTGATGTACCCGGTCAACGCCATCGACCTGTTCATCTACGCCGTCCGCTCGCACCTCTTCACCGCCCACGGGGTCGACCCGAACGCGATCACGCCGAGCACGTTCCGCGGGGACCCCTGGGTCCCCTTTGCCGGCGGCTGGGTCAACGCGGTCTCGCCCTACGGGCCTCTCTGGAATTTGCTGGCCGCGCCGGTCACCTGGCTGGCGGGCGACCGGCTCGGCGCGGCGCTGTTCGGCTTCAAGGCGCTGGCGCTCGCGGCCTACCTGGCTGGGGGCTGGGCGGTGGCCGGCGCCACGCGCGACCGGCCGGCCGGGACGCCGAGCGGGGCGCTCTTCTACCTCTGGAACCCGCTCGTCCTCTGGGAGGGGGTCGGCAACGGCCACAACGACCTGGTGGTCGCGTTCCTGCTCGCCCTCTCCCTGCTCGCCTGGACGCGCCACCGGGACGACTGGGTCATTCCGCCGCTGGTACTGGCGACGCTGGTCAAGTACGTCACCGCGCTGCTGCTGCCGCTCGCCGTCGTCGCGCTCTGGCGGCGGGTGCCGGCCGGGCCCGACCGCCGCCGGCTCGTACTGCTGACCCTGGGGGTCAGCGTGCTGGCCGCCATCGTGGCCCTCAGCCCCTTCTTCGACGTGGTCGCCGTCTGGCGGAGCGTGCGGGACCAGCAAAACATCATCCTGTCGTCGCCGCTCGAACTGGCCCTGACCCTGCCGGCACTGCTGAACCGCTTCCCGGCCGGCGCGATCGAGCGCTGGGGCATGGGGCTGGGCGAGGCGGCGACGCTGCTGGCGCTGGGGGTGGCGGCGCTCGCGCTGTGGACCCGGCCAGCGCGGCTGGCGGCGGCGTGCTTCGAGGTGCTCTACGTCTTCCTGCTGCTGGCAACGTGGAACTTCCGGCCGTGGTACCTGATCTGGCTGGTCGCGGCCGCCGCCGTGCTGCCCGGGCGCTGGCCCGCGCTCCGCACGGCCCTGTGGACGGCGGGGGCGCTGGGGGGGTACGCGGTGCTCATCTGGCTCCGGGCCTGGTGGGGCAACGGCCACGACCTGCGCCTGGTCGCGGTCGCGGTAGGCGTCATCTTCGCGCCGACCGCCCTCGCCACGCTTGCCGAACTGGGCTGGCGGGCCGTCCGGGTGACCCGGACGACGCCGGTCGGAGTGGCCGGGCGGACCGGAGCCGGCGCGTCACGGCGCGGCTGAGCCGGGCGCGGGCCGGCAGGGCCAATGGTCCAGGATTCGCGGTTCACGGTCAGGGTCCACGACGTGCGCCTGGTAGCGGCTGGAGTAGCGCCGTCGATCCGGCGGCGCGAGCGCGGGCGCGAGACGGAGGAGGCGGGGTGGCTGGGCTGTGGGCCGAGGTGACCCGTGGGATCTTCGCCCTGATCACAGCGCACCCGCTGCTGCTGATCGGGCTCCTCATCTTCGTCGAGGAGCTGGGCGTGCCGAGCCCGATCCCGGGCGACCTGATGATGGTCTTCGCCGGGGTGCAGGTCGCCGAGGGGCACTACCCGCTCTGGCTCATCCTCCTGCTCGAGGAGGCGGCGACCGTCGCCGGCAGCTCCGGCCTCTACTTCATCTGCCGCCGGGCGGGGCGGCCGCTGGTCGAGCGCTACGGGCGCTTCATCCACGTCCACCGCGAGACGCTGGAGGACGCCGCCGAGCAGATCGACCGCCGGGGAGGCCGGGCGATCGTGGCCGGCCGGCTCATCCCCGGCCTGCGCATCCTGACGCCGATCGCCGCCGGAACCCTGGGCGTGCGCTACCAGAAGTTCCTGCCGGCGGTAGCGCTCGGCGGGTTTATCTACCTGTTCGGGCTGACGCTCGTCGGGCGCATCATCGGCCACCCCGCCTTCGTCTTCGCCGAGCGTGCCGCCAGCCTCGCGACGACCCTCACCTCGGTCATCGGGCTGGTGCTGCTCGTCATCGCCATCCGCCTGCTGCGGCGCGAGGTACTGGAGATCCCGCCCGAGGGCTGGGCGGGACTGAGCTTCGTCGGCGCGACCTTCGTCGCCGGGCTCGTCGCCGGGGTGGCCGCGCTGCTGGCGGCCAACAGCGCGGTCGAGATCACGGTACTGGCGCTCCACCTGGTCGGCAGCCCGCCGACCGGCATCGGCGTGCTGGTCGGGCGCGCCCGCGAGGTCAGCAGCGGCCTGGACCTGCTGCTGGGCTGGCCGGTCTTCCTGGGCCTGGCCGGCGTGATGGGGATCGTCTCGGGGCACATCGGCCGCCGGACGCACCACCGCGTCGGTGCGATCGTGCCGATCACGCTGATCCCGTTCGCGGTCACGCTGGCCTTCCTGATCCCGTTCGCCCAGTCGTTGCATCCCGGCTTCGCCGCCGAGAGTGGCGGGATCCTGATCGGGATCGAGACGCTGCGCTGGGTCGTGTTCAACCTGGTCCTGGTCGACCTCTGGCCGCTGGCGGTCGAGCGGCCCACGGTGGCGGCGCCGAAGGTGCCGGCGGCGCCCCGCGCGCCGGAGTCGCGCCGCGCTCCCGACGCGTCGGACGGCTGACCCAGGCCCCGCCGAGCGGCCGGGCGCGCCCGGGACGACAGGGCCGGCGATCGGGTGTACCGTGTGAGCCGGCGGGCGCCGGCCCGCCGCCGGGAGGATCTGGGAGGCGGGACATGGGCAAGAAGGTGTACCTGTCGGTGGACATCGAGGGCGTGGCCGGTGTGGTCGACCGCGCGCACGGCAACCGCGACGGCGGCCCGGAGTACGAACTGGGCAGGCGCCTGATGACGGAGGAGACGAACGCCGCCATCGAGGGGGCGCTGGAGGCCGGGGCGACCGAGATCGTGGTCAACGACAGCCACGGGCAGATGCGCAACCTGATGCCGGAACTGCTCCACTCGAAGGCGACGCTGATCCAGGGGCGCGTCAAGCACGCCTTCATGGTCGAGGGGCTCGACGACTCGTTCGACGCCGTCTTCCTGGTCGGCTACCACGCGCCGGCCGGCACCCGCGACGGCGTGCTCAACCACGCCTTCCATCCCTATGAACTGCGCTACAACGGCGTCGTCTGGAGCGAGATCGGCCTGAGCGCGTCGGTGGCCGGGCACTTCGGGGTGCCGGTGGCGCTGGTGACGGGGGACGACGCGGCGATTCGGGTGGCCAAGGCGACGATCCCGCCTCACGTCGGAGTGTCGGTCAAGCGCGGCATCACGCGCCTGGCCGGCGAGAGCCTGCACCCGGCCGAGGCGCGCGCCCGCATCCGCGACGGCGCGCGGCGCGCGATCGAGCGACTGGGCGAGTTCACGCCGCTGACCTTTGACGGGCCGATCGCGGTCGAGATGGACTTCTACTACAGCCCGCAGGCGGACGTGGCGGCGCTGATCCCGACCGTCGAGCGGGTCGGCGACCGCACGGTGCGCTACCAGGCGGCCGACGCGGCGGAGGCGTACCGGACCTTCCTGGCGACCTACTACATCACGCGCGACGTGATCTGAACAACCTATACGCGGGTAAACTGATTCGTAGGAGGGCTTGTCGAGAGGCTGTTGGCAACCCGGCAGAGAGAGTCGCCGTGCTCGCCGATGGTGGACCGCCGGTGCAGCACGAGTTCCTATCGGTCACCCAGCAAGCCGCAAGTCCCGGAGCCGTCGCCGCCAGGCAACCGGCGGACCGGTCGCTGGCGTGCTGAAGTTTCGACCATTGAGATACGAGAAGGTAGGGCTCGGGCCGCCTCCCCTCGAGTGACAACGCTCTATGCCGCCCGATACGTCGCTTTCGCCACGCGATGCACTCTGTAACGACCTTGTCGCAACCCCACGCACTTCGTCATGCGTGTGTCGTCCTCTCGCAGGTAGTCTCGGAATGCGTAGCGCCGTCGTGCACCGTGCCGCTGGGTTGTTGGCGCGAACCGCGGCGCCCTTTGCGTTGGGAGGGACGGGACCAGTGCGA
>DASSZQ010000079.1:0-2606 GCA_035702755.1 Solirubrobacteraceae bacterium
GATCATGTCGGCCGAGTCCGGGACGTCCTGGCGATGGATGATCTTGATCCCAACGATGCCGACGACCTGCTCGCAGAACCCGCGGCCGGCGCGCTCAAGATCGGCCATCTCCTGCGTCGCCACCAGCACGTTGACGCCGGACTCCCGTCCGCGGGCGAGCAGTGCCAGGACGTTGTCGTTGTCAAGCGCGGAGAATTCGTCGATCGCGACCATCGCCGGCTGGGCCCCGGCGGGGGATGCCGCCTCGGTCCCCAGGCGACGCCCGGTGGCGCTGACCAGATCCTGGATGGCCAGGGTTCCCAGCTGGGCGGCGAGCTTGCCGTACAGGCTCGAGTTGAGGCTGAACAGGATGACGTCCCCGCCCTCCAGTCCGGCGCGGAGGTCGATCACGGAACCCGGCTCTGCGCCGACGGTACGGAGGAAGGGCCCGGCACACGACTCGCTCAGCAGGGCCAGCCGCGTGCCCAGTCCGCGCACGGCGCTGACCTGGTCCGGCGTCAGGCTGGCCAGATAGTCCTGAATCGGATCGGCCAGCGGGCCGGGCAGGTTGCGCAGCAGCGCCCCCAGCCGCCGCGGCTCCATGGCCGCCACCACCTCGTGCAGCTGCACCGGTCGCCCGGGCCGGGCGGCCAGCAGAACCCCCAGCGCGGCCTGCAGGTAGCGCTCGGCGGCACGCTGGTAATGGGGCTCGCTGAAGCGCTCGCTGGAGATGAGCATGTCCTTCAGCGAGGTGGCGTTGCCGTGGGCGAGGGGATTCCAGTGTCCCGGCCCCTCGGCCGTGAAGACGCGCAGTCCGCGGCCGGATGCCGCCGCCGCCCGCCGCAATTGGGCCGCGAACGCGGGGGAGCCCTTCATGTCGATGGCGATCACCGGCCGGCCAAGACGGACCTGGGCATCAAGCAGCGTCAGGAGCGTCGTCGACTTGCCGGCCCCGCTGGCCCCAACGACGAGGCCATGGGCCGCTCGCTGCGCGTCGGTCACTCCCACCGGCCGTCCGTCTGGATCAACGCCGATGACGCTTCCGCGCTCGCCGGCCGCTGCCCGGCGAGCCTGGCGCCGCCCCCGGGCGCGCCACAGCCCTGGCCCAAGCAGCAGCACCGCCCCGGCCGTGAGCAGCCCGGCGGCGACCGCGATCGACGGCGACATGAGAACTGCCGCCCACAGAGCCAGCGAGAGGTAGCGCTGGGCGGGCGAGCTGCGGCCGCCCCGGACCACCGGCCGGCGGTCATCTGCCTGCCTCATCGGCTCCGCTCTGCCGACGCGGGGGGACGGGTGGGTCGGCGCTCTGCCGACGCGGGCGGACGGGTGGGTCGGCGCTCCGCCGACGCCGGCGGACGGGCGTGGCGGCGCTGCGCGCTCGGAGCCTGGCCGGTGGCCGCCTCCAGCGCGGGCACGCGCACCATCTGGACACGGACCAGGTCGGCGGCCCCGGCCCGGCGCGCCGAGCGCTCCACGGCGTCACCGGTGCTCCGGTTCTCAACCAGATAGATCACGCGATCGATCCGCGGATCGGCGGCGTAGCCGGCGAGGATGTCCTCGCGACGGCGAGGCGGCTTTGACGTGAGCTCAAGCTCGAACGCCACGCGGTGACCGCTGGCGGTCAGCAGCATCATGTCCGGGTAATGCAGGCGCTCGCTTCCGCGAGGACCCTGGCCCCCCAGCCGCACCCCGTGGCGCAGCGTCCGCCCGTCAGCGCCCCGGGGCGGCCCGGCGGCTTCGCCGGCGAGCCGGTCGGCGCCCTGCGCACCCGGGCGCTGATCCCGCCGGTCCTCGGAGCGCATCCGCCGCTCGGAGATGACGGCTCGGACCGGTCCAAACCATTCCCGGTGGGCGGCGACCATGAGCCAGCCGAGCCCGAGGTCATGACGGTAGAGCGACAGGTCGAGGCGGTGCGGGGCGCGCAGATCGCTACCGACCGCGCGCAGCCCGGCGGCGGTGATCCGGTAGGTGGACGGCTGACCGTTGAGCGCGCGCTCACGCCACAGCAGGCCCGCCTCCGCCAGCCCGCGCAGCCGGTCGTCCACCGGCTTCTGACGCAGGTCGAGCAGGACCGCCGGCTGGGCAGCGATGATGAAGCGGTGCTCGGCGGCGAACGCCAGCAGCCGCCGGTCCCTGTCGGTGATCCTCAGGGACGGGGGCCTTCGGTTCCGGCGCCGGCGAGGCGCGTCTGTCTCCACGTTAAGGAGAGAGTCGCGGGCATCGTTGGTTCTCCCCCCTCACGACGGACGGCAGACCGGTCCGACGCTGCTGACGGGATGCGCGGGCGCTGCTGACGGGATGCGCGGGCGTCCGCCTACGCCGATCCGGGATCTCGCCCGTTGCACCGGATTTCTGCGCCGGACCTGTTCGAAATCCGACCCACCGCTTCCGGATCTCGTCCTAAACGATCGCTGGGCACCCGGTCCGTTCGAGATCCGAAGCCGCAACTTCAATTTGGAACGAACTGGGGGTTGGGGTGGATCTCAGGAGGACCTCGGCACCGGCACGACGCGCGGCAGCCGGAACGACGCGCGGCGGTCGAAGCCAGGCGCGGCGGTCGGAGCCAAGCGCGGCGGTCGGAGCCAAGCGCGGCGGCCGGAGCCAGGCGCGGCGCCGACCGGGGCCGG
>DASSZQ010000167.1:0-5462 GCA_035702755.1 Solirubrobacteraceae bacterium
CGACGGCATCCGCCGCGTCGACGGGGATGACGACGTCGCCGAGCACAAACCGTCCTCCCGGCGCCAGAGCGCTCCGCACCCGGGCAAACAGCTCCCGCTTGTCCTCGCCCGGCAGGTGGTGGACGCACAGCGCGCTGGCCACAAGGTCAAACGGCCCGGCCGGCAGCGGGCTCTCAATCGCCCCCACCCGCAGCGACACCCGCTCGGCGGGCAGCCGCCGCGCCGCCTCCGCCAGCATCTCGGCGCTCTCGTCGATGCCGACCAGCGTCGCTTCGCCGTGGCGGGTGAGCAGGCGATGGGCGGTCTCCCCGGTTCCCGTGCCCAGCTCCAGCACGCAGCGGGCCCCATCACCGGACGCCGCCGCCAGCTCGTCCTGGAGCCGGTCGTAGCCCGGGATCTCGCTCCGGATCAGGTCGAAGTAGGTGGCTGGATCGAAGTGGAACTGGTGACCGAGCGCCGCCGCCACCTCCGGCTCCGGCAGCCCGCCCTGGCGGATGATCTGCCAGGCCCCCTCGCCCTCGTAGGCCCGCAGGTCGATGACGGTGGACGGCGTGCCGGGCAGCTCGCCGCCGTCGATCACCAGGTCAGCGGCCCGCCGGATCGCCTCCGGCACCCCGCCGAGCTCGCGTGCGTCCGGCCCTCCGGCCAGGTTGGCGCTGGACTGCAGGACCGGCCAGGAGACGCCCTGAAGGCCGGGAACGACCGGCACCCGCAGACCGAACGTCGACAGATCCTCGCCGCAGGCGAGCGGGAAGCGTCCCTCAGGATTGGGCAGCAGCAGCGTGACCGGCCCCGGCAGTAGACGCTCCATCGCCGAGCGGGTCTGCGGCCCCAGCTCCGGCAGCGCGGCCAGCGCCAGCTCCCGGTCAAAGAACATGACCGCCGACGGCTTGTCCAGGGGCCGGCGCTTGAGCCGGTACAGGCGCTCGACGGCGGGCCGGTTGTGGACGTCGCAGGCCAGCCCGTAAACGGTGTCGGCCGGGAACACGGCGACGCCGCCCACACCCATGCACCGCTCAAAGCCCTCGGCCCACTCGCCAGCGGAGGTCATCGCCGGCCCCCCGCCGCCGCGCACCGCCAGGAACGAGTCATCGCCGGCCCACCACCACCCGGTCCAGCCCCGCCAGGTCGCGCAGGACCGAGACCTCGGCAAAGCCGGCCGCGCTGACCAGCTCGCCCACCGCGGGCGCCTGCTCTGGCCCAATCTCCAGCGCGATCAACCCCACCGCACGGCGCTCAGCGACCGCGTCGATCAGCCGGCGCACCACGTCCAGCCCGTCCGGCCCGGCGAACAGCGCCCCGGCGGGCTCGTAACGCGTGATCTCCGGCGCCAGCGCCGCCCCCTCCGCCACGTAGGGCAGGTTGGCGAGCACGGCATCGGCGGCCCCGGCGTCGAGCAGGTCGGCGGCGACGAACTCCACGTCCAGCCCCAGCCGGCGGGCGTTCTCGCCCGCCACGGCCAGCGCGTCCTCGCTGATGTCGGTCCCGCGCACGATGAGATCCGGACGCTCGTCCTTGAGCGCCAGGGCGACGGCGCCGCTTCCGGTGCCGACGTCGACGACGCGGGCGCCGACGGGCAGCCCCACCCCCACCTCCACCAGCAGCTCGGTCTCCGGTCGGGGGATGAGGACCCGGGGGTCGACGGCGAGCGTCAGCCGCCGGAAGTCCCTGCGCCCCAGGATGTAGGCGACCGGCTCGCGCGCGGCCCGGCGTTCCAGCAGCGCGTCAAAGCGCGCCCAGGCCCCCGTCGGCAGCGGCTCGCGCCGGTCGATCACCAGCCGCTCGCGTCCCACCCCAAGGATCGAGGCGAGCAGCAGCTCGGCGTCGAGCCGCGGCGTGTCGCACCCGGCGGCGGCCAGCCGGTCGCGCGCGGTCGCCAGCGCCAGACCGATCGGCCCGGTGCGGGCCGAGGCCACCTCAGCCAACGGCGCGCTCTTCCAGGCGCCGGCGCTTCTCGTCGTCCTGGAGGGCGCCGGTCAGCTCGTCGAGCTCGCCCAGCAGGATCTCGTCAAGGTTGTGGACGAGCAGGTTGATGCGGTGGTCCTTGACCCGGCGCTCGCCGAAGTTGTAGGTGCGGATCTTCTCGGCGCGCTCGCCGGTACCGACCTGGGCGAGGCGGCTGGCCCCGATCTCCGCCTGCTGCTCGGCCAGGGCGCGTTCGTACAGGCGCGCCCGGAGCACGCGCATCGCCCGCTCTCGGTTCTGCAGCTGGGATTTCTCGTCCTGCATCGAGACGACCACGCCGGTCGGCTTGTGGGTGATCCGGACGGCGGAGTCGGTCGTGTTGACCGACTGCCCGCCGGGGCCGGAGCTGCGGTAGACGTCGATCTGCAGGTCGTTGGGGTCGATCTGCACGTCGACATCCTCGGCCTCCGGGAGAACGGCGACGGTGGCGGTTGACGTGTGGATGCGACCTTGGGATTCGGTCTCCGGCACCCGCTGGACGCGGTGGGTGCCCCCCTCAAACTTGAACACCGAGTACGCGCCGTCCCCCTTGATCGCGAACGTGAAGTCGCCCTCGCCGATCGACAGCGGCTCCACCTTGAATCCGCGGCGCTCGGCATAGCGGGTGAGCATCCGGTACAGGTCTCCGGCCCAGAGCACGGCCTCGTCGCCGCCGACACCGGCGCGGATCTCCACGATGACGTTCTTGTCGTCGTTGGGATCGCGCTCCACCATCGCCAGGCGGATCTCGTCCTCCAGTGTCTCCATGCGCTCCCGGGAGCTCTCCAGCAGCGCCCGCAGCTCAGGATCATCGCCGTCCTCGGCCAGCAGCTCGCGCGCACCCTCCACGTCGTCGGCGGCGCGGCGGTACTCGGTCGCCAGACGGGCCGCCGGCTCCAGCTCCCGGTAGGCGCGGCTGGCCGTGGCAAACCGCTCGCGGTCGGCGATCACCTCCGGGTCGGAGAGCTCGGCCTCAAGCTCGCCGAAGCGGCTCTGGACCTGGGCGACGAGTGAGTCGATCATCTACGCGAGTGTAGAAGCGCGCCCCCGCCGCGGGCGGCCTCCACATCCCGCGCCGCGCGCTAGTCGCGCTTGGGGTTGACGGCGTCCTTGACCTTGTTCGCAGCGTCGTCGACCGCGCCCTTGACCGAGCCGGTCGCCCGGTCAACCCGCCCCTCGTTCTTGAGGCGATCGTTGTCGGTCAGGTCCCCGGCGGCCTGCTTGATCCGGCCCTTGGCGTCGTCGGTCTTTCCGTCAGACATATGTCGCTCCTTTCAACAGATGGCACCTGCTGGCCGGTAGCTACCCGGGCCCCGGGCGGACCAAGCCGCCGGCACCGCGGCCGCGGTGGCGCCGGCGGGTGTCAGGCGACGACTTCGACGCCGAGCAGATCGGCCGCCGATGCGTCGCCCGGCCGCTCGACTTCAAGCACCGCCTCCAGGGCCGCAATGGAGACCGCCAGCTGGTCGAGATCCGGCTCGCGGGTGGTCAGCCGCTGGAGCTGGAGGCCGGGGTACATGATGAGCTGCACCCACCGGTGGCGGCGGTTGCGCCCCGCCCACTTGATCACCTCAAACGACAGCCCGGCGATGACCGGCACGCCGACGATCCGCGTCAGGATCAGGATCCAGGTCGACGGCAGTCCGACGAGGGCGAACACAAAGATCGCCATGATCATCACGATCAACAGGAAGCTGGTGCCGCAGCGGGGATGCAGGCGCGAGTACAGCGACGCGCGCTCCGGGGTGAGCTCATCGTCGGCCTCAAAGCAGGAGATGACCTTGTGCTCGGCTCCGTGGTACTCAAACACCCGCCGCAGGTCCCGCACCCGGGAGAGGAGCAGGAGGTAGCCGAGGAAGATCGCGGTCCGCAGCAGGCCCTCCACCAGCCAGAACAGGAGTGAGGAGCCGAGCTGCTGCTTGATCAGGCTGGTGACCCCCACCGGAACGACGAAGAACAGGCCGATCGCGAACGCCAGCGAAACGACCACGGTGCCAAACCAGGCGCCGCCGGAGATCTGCGGGGGCTCCTCCCCGGCCTCGGCATGCGCCGGATCAGCGGCCAGCTGCGCGTTGGCGGAGATCGTCAACGCCCGCAGACCGATGCTCAGCGACTCGACCAGGGCGACGACCCCGCGGATCACGGGCAGCCGCAGGAGGCGGTGTCGCTTTGACCAGGCGACGATTGGGAACGTGCTGACGGCGATGTCGCCGAGGCCTGCGGGCACGCCGTCGGCCGCGGGCGGCGCCGGCGTGCGCACGGCAACCGCCCAGGTGGAGATGCCGCGCATCATCACGCCCTCCAGCACGGCCTGGCCGCCGAGGGGCGCGTCGCGGGTGGCGGTCAGCGGCCCGGAGGCGCCGGGGACGACCTTCGGCGATCCCTCGCGTACGTCGCCCCCGCCGCGACTCATCTGGTGCGCGGACCGCTAACCGGCCGTGGTCGCGCGGGCGCTGCGCCGGCCCTTGGCGACGCGACGCTGGAAGCGCTCCACCCGTCCGCCGGTGTCGACCAGCTTCTGGCGACCGGTGTAGAAGGGGTGGCACGCCGAGCAGATCTCGACGTGGATCTCGGACTGGGTTGAGCGGGTCGTGAACTCGTTGCCGCACGTGCAGCGCACGTGAGCCTCGTTGTACGTGGGGTGGATCTCGGTCTTCATCGTCTATCGAAGTCTAGCGGCGGGCCGTGCCCGCGCCGCCCGGCGCATCGCGGTCGCCGTGCCCGTACAGACGGTGGTCAGGGTGTTGTTGGCGCGGTTGTAGTCGTCGACCTGATGGGTGGCATCGACGGTGATGCTCGGCGGGGTCGTCGGATCGCACACCGGCCCCACCAGCGACAGCGACAGGCTGCGCCCGGCGCCGAGGGACTTCACCGTCCGCGTCACCGCTCCGGACCCGCTGCCGGGAGCGAGCAGGACCTCGAACGGGCCGGCGCCGGTCAGCCCGCGATTGGCGATGACGGCGCTGTAGAGATCCTGCTGCGAACTGCCGGCGACCGGGCTCACCGTCACCGATTTGACGAGGAGGTCCGGTCGCAGCTCCCGCTGGCGGCAGAGCCGGGTCCGGCGCGCATCCGTGGCCAGGACCTGGCCGCCGGCGCCGATCCAGCGAAACGTGACCCGGAAGCGGTAGGCGCCCGGGGCGTTGAGGTTGAGCACGCTCTTGTCCAGACGCCAGACGTCGCCGGGCAGCTGTCCCAGGGTGGGGTTGTCCGGGCTGATCCATGTCCCCAGGTCGCCGCCGTGGACGACGGTCGGCGCCGCGCGTCCGACCCGTCGCACCAGCTCGAAGCGGATCTCCAGGTGCTCGGTCCCCGTGACGGGGCGCATGACGGCGTCGATGCCGATCGCCCGGTTGGCCGGGTCAAGCGCCGTCCGGCAGGAGAAGTGCGTGAGCTCCGCCCGCGGGGGTGTGGCCGGGGTGGTGGCGGACGGCGTCGTGGCCGACGCGGCCGCCGCGAGCGCCAGGCAGGCGATCGCCACCAGAAGACCGGTCAGCGCGCCGGCCGACGTGCGCGCG
>DASSZQ010000244.1:0-46253 GCA_035702755.1 Solirubrobacteraceae bacterium
CCTGGGGCCCGACGGCAACAAGATGTCAAGCTCCAAGGGCAACGTCGTCGCGCCCTCGGAGATCGTCGAACGCTTCGGCGCCGATGCGGCGCGCTGTTACGTGCTGTTCATGGGGCCGCTTGACCAGGACGCCGCCTGGTCGGACACCGGCGTGGAGGGGGTCTACCGCTTCCTCACCCGCCTGTGGCGAGCCGGTGACGAGCTGGCCGCCGGGAGCGACGCCGCGGCCGGCGTCGGGCAGCCGGAGTCGCCGGAGGGCGACGCGCTGGTGCTGGTGCGCAAGGCCAACTGGGCCATCGACAAGGTCACCGCCGACGTCCGCGGGCGCTTCGCGTTCAACACCGCCATCGCGGCCATCATGGAGCTCGTCAACGAGGTCTACCGCCACCGCGAGGCCGACCTCGCCGCGCGGCGGTTCGCCGTCGCCACCGCGGCGTCGCTGGTGTTCCCGTTTGCGCCCCACCTGGGCAGCGAGGTCTACGAGATGCTGACCGGCCGGCGGGTGTGGGAGGAGCCGTGGCCGGACGCCGACGAGGAGATGCTGGCGGCGGAGACCTTCGAGCTCGTCTGCCAGGTCAACGGCCGTGTCCGTGACCGCGTGACCGCGGCCACCGGCGCCTCCCGCGAGGAGCTTGAGCAGCTGTGTCTGGCGGCGCAGGGCGTGCAGGCGCACGTCGACGGCAACGAGATCGTCAAGACGATCGTCGTCCCGGACAAGCTGGTCAACATCGTCGTCAGGTAGCGGCGTGGCCGCCCCGCCGTACATCGCGGTGGTGGGGGCCTCGCAGCCGAAGGGGACGCAGGAGCGCGTCGCCGAGGAGGTGGGGAGGGGGCTGGCGGCCGCCGGAGCGGTGGTGGTCACCGGCGGCGGCTCCGGGGTGATGGCCGGTGCCTGCCGGGGCGCGCAGTCCGCCGGCGGGACGACGATTGGGATCCTGCCCGGGCTTGATCGCCGCGCCGCCAACCCGTGGGTCTCGCTGGCTCTGCCCACGGGGCTGGGCGAGCTGCGCAACGGGCTGATCATCCGCGCCGCCGACGCCGTGGTGGCGGTGGGCGGCGGCTACGGGACGCTGTCGGAGATCGCGCTGGCCCTGCGCGGCGGGCTGGGCGTGGTGGGAGTCGACAGCTGGCCGGTGGAGGGGATGGAGGTTGCCGAGTCGGCGGCGGCCGCGGTCAAGCGAGCCCTGGAGCTCGCCCAGGCGGCAAGCCCGCCGCCGTACCGGGGCCCCGCCTTCGGCGCAGAGCTGCGGTGATGAAGGGGAGGGGTCCGAGAGCAACCGTTCCGTGCGAAATTTCGGTTGGCGGCTTTGGATTTCGTCCGCGAGTGGCTCTGGGCGCCTGATTCGTACGAGATCTTGAGGGCGAAATCCAATTTCGCACGATTCAGGCCCTCCACCGTCACCGCCGGCGCCCCAAGCCCCCCTTCATCGCTCCGTCTCCCGCCCGCGAGCCCTTGACCGCCAGGCCGTGCAACAACGCGCAGGACCACCCCTCAGGCCCGCGCGCGCCGACAGGAGCGCGCCGTAGACTGGCTGGCCGTGCCGCCGACGTTCAAGCCCGCCTACCTCATCCACGGCGATGACCACGGCCGCATCGCCGAGCGCCGGGCTCGCCTGCGCGCGCTGGCGGAGTCGATGAGCGGCACCGAGGGCATCGAGCTGCTGGAGGGCGAGGAGGCGACGCCGGAACGGGTGGCGCTTGCCCTGGACGCGATGACGCTGGCCCTGGGGCGGAGGTTCATCATCGTCGACGGCGCCGAGCGCTTCAAAGATCGCGAGCTCGATCCGCTGCTGGACGCGCTGGCGGCGATCGCGCCGGAGACGACCGTGGCCTTCTTCGCCCGCGAGGACGGGCGGAGCAAGGCGCCGGAGCGGCTGCACGCGGCGGTCCGCAAGGCGGGCGGGGATGTCGATGCGGAGGTGAGCGTCAAGCCGTGGGAGCTGCCGAAATGGGTCATGGCCCGGGCGGCGGAGCTGGGGGTCAAGCTCACGCCGGACGGGGCGAGGGGGCTGGTGAGACACGTCGGGGAGCGCCAGCAACGACTGCTGCGCGAACTGGAGAAGCTGTCGCTGGGGCTTGACCCGGACGCCGGCGCCGAGCCGCTTGACGGCGCCGCCGTGGAGGAGCTGACCGCGTCCTCGGCCGAGCGCCGGGCGTGGACCGTGGCCGACGCGCTCGTTGCCGGGGACGCCCCGGCGGCCGTCGCCGCCTACCTGCAGCTGCGCGAGCAGGGCGAGCGCCTGCCCGGGCTCGTCTACTGGATCTCCCAGCGCGTCCGCGCCGCCCACGCCGTCGCCGCCGCCCTGGACGAGGGCGAGCCCCCGGCGCAGGTCAAGCGCGGGCTGAGGATGCCGGCGCGAGCGGCCGACCGGCTCATCGCCGACGCCCGGCGCGCCGGCGCCGAGCGGCTGGCGGCGGCCACCTGCGAGATCGCCGACCTGGAGCTCGCCTCCCGGGGCGGGGGGCGGGGCGGAACCGGCGAGGACACGGCCGCGCTGGTGGCCATCGGCCGGATCGCGGGCTGACGGCGCCGGGCGGCGCCGGCCGGGGTCAGTGGGAGACGGTGCCCTGGATGACGAGCACGATGGCCACCACGACCGCGGCCAGCACGAGCACGGCCAGCATGCGGCCGATCCAGGAGCTGCGGTCTCGCAGCGAGGGGTTGACCGGACGCAGCGGCGGGGCGGGGGTGCGGGAGCCGCGCGGCTCATGCGGGGAAGGCGGGTCGGGCGCCGCGGCCGGCTCCGGCGGCGCGGCGGCTCGCGCCGGGGCCGGGGAGGACGGATCCTGAGCGCGCGCGTCGGCCGGCTGACGGCGCAGCCGCTCGCTCTCGGCCAGCTGACGGCGCAGGCGCTCGGTCTCGGCCCGCTCCTGGGCGAGCGCCTCGCGCGCCGATTCCAGGGCTCCGACGCGCTCGTGCAGGGCGGTGGTCGTCTGAGCCTGGGCCTGGGCGGCATGATCGCGCTCGCGCTCAAGGCGCTCCAGCCGCCGCTGGGCCTCAAACAGCTCGCGGCGGGCGTCCTGAAGTTCGGCCGCCTCGCCCGCGGCCTCCGCCTGCGCGGTCTTGGCCAGCTCCAGCTCGGCACGCAGCTGCCCCAGCTCGATGCGCAGCCGGCGGCCCTCGGCCCGCTCGGCCTCGAGCGCCTCCTCGCCCGCGCGCCGGCGCTCGCGCTCACGCTCCAGGGCCTCGATGCCGGCGCTGACCCGGGCCTGCAGCCGCTCGAGCTCCGGGGACCCGGACCCCGGCCGCCCACCGCCGCGTCGCCGACGCGCCGGGGGGGCCGCGGTCGCGTCCGCCACCGAGATGGGCGCCGCCGCCGGCTCGTCGCCGCTGGTGGAGCCGCCGGTCGGCAGGTCAACGGCGATGTCCGGAGCGACGCTCAGCTCCATGGCCGAGATCTCGTCGAGTCCGACGTCGACCGGGAACACCGCCGTCCACGGCTCGGCATCCTCGGCGGCCCATGGCTTGCCCTCAAGCTCGGCCAGCGCCCGGAGCTCGACGCCGTCCTCGGCGCGGGTGAGGGTGAGCGTGGGGCGGACGAAGCGGCGGCCGCGGACGCCGTGCCAGCGCCCGGACACCTCAAGCCGTCCGGGTTCGGCGAGCGCGACGCGCTCCGCCTGAAAGCTGATGCGGTCAGGCTCGGTGGTCAGGGGCGCGGGGGAGAGGCCGCCTGGAGGCTAGGCGCCGCGGCGCAACCGCGCCGCACGAGACTTCTTGCGAGCGCCGTTGTTGCGGTGCAGCGCCCCACGCTTGACGGCCTTGTCGATCGTCTTGACGAGCACGCGGTGCTCGGCCTCGGCGACGTCGTCGGCGCCGTCGGCCACCGCCCGTTCCAGCCGACGAAAGTACGTCTTGATCGTCGACGTGTAGCGGCGGTTCTCGAGCCGCTCGCGCTCGGCGCGGAGGATCCGCTTCTTCTGGGAGTGGATGTTGGCCATGACGAAAAGCAGCCGCGGGTGGCCGCGGCGACGGCGCGTACTATAGCGCGCTCGTGAACATGGACAGCACAGGCGCGGGCACGGAGGCGCCCACCTCGATTATGACGCCGGTGACCTCCCATCGACCCCAACTCCGCCGCCTCGCGGTCAGCACTGCGATCTTCGCGCTCGCCACCGCGCTGTCACGCGTCGCTGGGCTCGGCCGGGAGGTCATCCAGGCCAGCTACTTCGGCACCCATGAGTCGATCAACGCCTTCACGATCGCCTCGCAGATCCCCAACCTCGTCTCCAACCTGTTCTCGATGGCGGCGCTGTCGGCGGCGTTCGTCCCCGTGTTCACGGAACTGCTGCACGAGGGGCGCCGCCGCGAGGCGTTCCGGCTGGCATCGACCCTCTTCTGGCTCATCCTCATCGTCCTCAGCGTCCTGACGCTGGTGTACATGGGGCTGGCCGGCGTCCTCATGCCGCTGTTCGCCGGGACGATGTCGCCCCATTACGTCCAGCTCGCCGTGGGGCTGTCGCGGGTGCTGTTCCCGGTCGTGCTGCTCATGGGGTTGACCGGGCTGTTCGTCGGCATCCTGCAGTCCTACGACCACTTCGGCGCGGCCGCCGTCGCCCCCGCGGTGTGGAACGTCGTCATCGTCATCGGCCTCGTCGCCCTGCACTCGCAGATGGGCGTCTACGGCTACGCGGTCGCCTGGCTGCTGGCCACGGTCGTCCAGTTTGTGCTGATCGCGGTCGCGCTGCGCGGCATCGAATACCGGCCCTCGTTCTCGCTGGACTGGCGGGACCCGCGGGTCCACCAGGTGATGGTGCTGTTCGTCCCGGTGACGGTGTCGATCGGCATCATCAACATCGACAGCTTCCTCAACGCCACGCTGGGCACGCTCGTCTCGCCCCACGCGTCCATCGCCATCAACGACGCGTTTCGCCTCTACATGCTCCCCCAGGGGATCTTCAGCGTGGCGGTGACGACGGTCCTGTTCCCCACGCTGACGCGCATGGCCATCCGCCGCGACGTCAAGGGGATGCGGCGGACGCTTGGCACCGGGGTCCGGCAGATCAACCTCCTGCTCATCCCGTCGGCGGCGCTGATCGCCGTCCTGGCCACCCCCATCGTCCGCCTCGTCTACGAGCGCAACGCGTTCAACAACTACTCCACCCATCTTGTCGCGACGGCCCTGTTGTGGTTCGCCTTCAGCCTCCCGTTCGCCGGCGTCAACCTCCTGTTCACCCGGACGTTCTTCTCGCTCAAGCGGCCATGGATCCCAACCAAGCTCGCCGCCATGAACGTCGTGGTGGACATCGTGGTCTCGCTGGCCCTGTACAAGCCGCTCGGCATCGCCGGGCTGATCATCGGAACCCTGGTGGCCAACATCTTCATGACCTGGCTGCAGGCCCGGCGGCTGCGCGTCGGCTTCAACGGCCGCCTGCAAGGACCGCAGACGCTGATGATCACGGTGCGGATCTGCCTCGCCACCGCGGTCAGCACGGCGATCGCCTACTTCATCTGGAAGGGGCTGGACAGCCTGCTGGGGCTGTCGTTCGTCGCCCAGTTGATCGCGGTGGGACTGGCGCTCATCGTCGCCATCGCCGTCTACGCCCGGCTCGTCCTGCTGATGCGCATCCCGGAGGCGCGGCAGATCGAGTCGCTCGTGCGCAGCCGGCTCCCCGGGCGGTAGGGTCCGTGGCGGGATGACGTCGTTCGCCGACATCTACCGCCGGCACTGCGCGACACCCCGGCAGGAGCGGGCGCTGCTGAGCGCGGTCGGCTTCACCGCCGCGTTCACGACCGCCCGGATCATCACGCACTCGATCCGGGCCGGCATCGGCCCGTTTCACAACATCAGCGAGGGCGGCCGGCACATCCATCACTCCACGTTTGGGATCTTCGGCCTGCTCGGCGTCGGCCATCTGTGGACCTACCGCATCGGCATCGGCGACCGGATGCCCTCCTGGGAGTCGCGGGTCACCGCGACCTTGTACGGCATCTCGGCGGCGCTCACGCTCGACGAATTCGCTCTGTGGCTTGACCTCCACGACGACTACTGGGACAAGCAGGGGCGCAAGTCAATCGACGCCGTCGCGCTGTTCGGAGGGCTGCTCACCATCGGCGTCGCCGGGCGTGACATCCTCAACGAGCTCGGCCTGTTTCCCAAGGCGATCAGCCGCCTGGTGGAGCGAGATCAGCGCCGGCGCGCGGCGCTGCGCTCCGGGCAGTAGGCCCGCCGGCCGCCGAGCGCCGGCGGTTCGTACCCTCTTAGTGCGCACATGGCTGACCAGGCCCACATCCGCAACTTCTCGATCATCGCCCACATCGACCACGGCAAGTCGACGCTGGCCGACCGCATCCTGGAGCTGACCCACACCGTCGATCCCCGGGCGATGCGCGAGCAGGTGCTGGACTCGATGGAGCTGGAGCGCGAGCGCGGGATCACCATCAAGTCCCAGGCCGTCCGCGTCTTCTACACCTCCAAGGCCGACGGGCAGACCTATCAGCTGCACCTCATCGACACCCCCGGGCACGTCGACTTCACCTATGAGGTGTCCCGGTCGCTGGCCGCGTGCGAGGGGGCGCTGCTCGTCGTCGACGCCTCCCAGGGCGTCGAGGCACAGACGGTGGCCAACACCTACCTCGCCGTCGACTCCGGCCTGGAGCTCATCCCCTGCCTGAACAAGGTCGACCTCCCGGGCGCCGAGCCGGAGCGGGTGGCCGACGAGGTCGCCGACCTGCTGGGGGAGCCGGCCGAGCAGGTTCGCCGGATCAGCGCCAAGACGGGCGAGGGCGTGACCGACGTCCTCGACGAGCTCATCGCCCGCGTTCCCCCTCCGGACGGGGATCCGGACGCCCCGCCCCGCGCCCTCATCTTCGACTCGGAGTTCGACCAGTACCGCGGGGTCATCGCCTACATCCGCGTCGTCGACGGCACCTTCACCAAGGGCGAGGCCATCCGGGCGATGCAGGCGGGCACCGAGGCCGAGATCGACGACATCGGTTTCTTCACCCCCAAGATGACCCCGGCCGAGGCGCTGCATGCCGGCGAGGTGGGCTTCCTCATCACCGGGATCAAGGATGTGACCCGGCTGCGCGTCGGCGACACGCTGACGAGCAAGGGCCGGCCAGCCGCCGAGCCCCTGCCCGGCTACCGCGAGGTCAAGCCGATGGTGTTCTGCGGCCTGTTCCCCATCGAGTCCGACGACTATCCGGACCTGCGCGACGCGCTGGAGAAGCTGACGCTCAACGACGCGGCGCTCAGCTGGGAGCCGGAGACCTCGGAGGCGCTCGGCTTCGGCTTTCGCTGCGGGTTCCTCGGTCTGCTGCACATGGACATCGTCCGCGAGCGCCTGGAGCGCGAATACGACCTTGAGCTGCTGACGACGATGCCGAGCGTTGAGTACGAGGTGACGCTCACCGATGGGACCGTGCAGGCGGTCCACAGCCCCAACGACATGCCGGATCCGGCCCGGGTGGCGGCGGTGCGCGAGCCGTTCATCCGCGCCTCCATCCTCAGCCCCAAGGAGTTCGTCGGCCAGATCATGGAGCTCTGCCAGGAGCGCCGCGGCGAGCACGCCGGCATGCACTACCTGTCGGCCGAGCGGGTCCAGCTGACCTACGACCTGCCGCTGGCCGAGATCGTGCTCGACTTCTTCGACCAGCTCAAGTCACGCACCCGCGGCTACGCCTCGCTGGATTACGATCTCATCGGACTGCGGGAGTCAGACCTCGTCAAGCTCGACATCCTCCTGGCCGGCGATCCGATCGACGCGCTGTCGATGCTCGTCCACCGCTCCAAGGCGCAGACCGCCGGCCGCACCCTGACCGAGAAGCTGCGCGAGAAGATCCCGCGCCAGCAGTACGACGTCCCCATCCAGGCGGCGATCGGCTCACGGATCGTGGCCCGGGAGACGATCAAGGCCTACCGCAAGGACGTCATCGCCAAGTGCTACGGCGGCGACATCAGCCGCAAGCGCAAGCTCCTGGAGCAGCAGAAGAAGGGCAAGCAGCGGATGAAGCAGGTCGGCCGCATTGAGGTGCCCCAGGAGGCGTTTCTGGCGGTGCTGGAGCTCGGCGACTCCCGGTGACCAACCCGGGCGCCTTCATGGCGGAGCTTGTGGACGCCGACGAGGATCCGGAGATCGGTCAGGAACTCATCCGCGTTCGCTACGCCGACGGCCGCACCGAACAGCTGCGCCTGCACGACTACGAGCGCCTGTACGGGCTGCCCGGTGTGTATGAGCAGATCGTGCAGGAGCGGCTGGGCTGCCGGTCGCCCCAGCAGGTGGCGGCGCTGCTGGCCGAGACGGTCGACGCGCTGGGATGGGAGCGCCGGTCGATGCGCGTCATCGACATCGCGGCCGGCAACGGCGTGTCCGGCGAGGCGCTGGCCGCCAACGGTTTGCGCGCGGTGCTCGGCTCAGACATCACGCCGGCGGCGCGGGCCGCGGCGCTGCGCGACCGTCCCGGGCTTTACGACGACTACCGGACGCTCGACCTGCTGCGCCTCTCGGCGGACGACCGCGCCCGGATCGCCGGGCTGCGGGCGACCATCCTCTCCTGCGTGGCGCCGGTGGGCGATCACGCCGTTCCGCCGGGCGCGCTGCTCGCCGCCGCCGGGCTGCTCGCGGGCGATGCGCTCGTTGCCCACCTCCACGACGTCGAGCTCCTGGACGCCGACCCGGTGACCGCGCAGCTGTTCTCCGGCGCCGGCCTCGCGGCGCAGGAGCTCGTGCGCCGGCGCTACGTCCACCGCCAGACGGTCGGCGGCGCCCCGTATGAGATGGAGGCCGTCGTCTGGAGGCTGCGCCGGCCTCAGGCCCAGTAGCTGCGGGCCCGCCCGCGCGGGGGCCCGTAGACGGCGCGGGAGCGCGTGTACATCCACGGCCCGCGGGGTGCCCGCGGCCGCCCGCCCAGCACCATGATGACGACCATCAGGACGGCCCAGACGACGGTCGCCGCCAGCACCATCGCCGCGGTCACCGCCACCACCGGCAGGACAAACAGCAGCAGCGCCGGGTTGGCGCGGATGGTGGCCACCGCCCAGCCGCCCGTCGCGCGCCGGCGGGTGGGCTGGCGCGGCTGGCGCCCAAGCTGCCGGGGCAGATCGGCGACGGTGGCATCAAGCTCGGCGTAGGTGCGCGCCTTCAGCGCCGCCGAGACCCGCTGCTCAAGCTCGTCCGCAGCGATCCGCCCCTCGGTGGCCGCCTTGTGCAGGCGGGTGACGATCTCCTCGCGATCCGCATCCGACGCCCTCAGAGAACCGACCTTGGTCATGATGCGAGGCTAGCGCGCCCCCACGACGCTGGCAAGCGGGGGAAAGTGCGGTCGCCAGGGGGGATCCGGCCCCTACCGGGGGCGGCGCACGCCGACCTCATCCAGATGGACGAGAAGCTCGGCCGGGTCGTCATAGACGCGGAACGCCCCGGCGTAGAACAGCTCCTCGCGCCCGTAGCCCCCGGAGAGCAGGCCGATGCCCAGGGCGCGGGCGCGCTGCGCGGCGAGGAGGTCCCAGACGCTGTCGCCGACGACCATGCTGTTGCGGATGTCGACACCGATCTGCCGGGCGGCGGTCAAGAAGAGGTCCGGGTCCGGCTTGGCGTAGCGGACCTGATCGCGCGTGACCATGGGGACGTCGGCCGGGATGCCGAGCAGCTCCCGGGCCCGGCCGGCGTACCGCACCGGGCCGCTGGTGGCGATCGCCCACGGGACCCGGTGCTCGGTGAGCGTCGCCAGCAGCTCCCGGGCGCCGGGCAGCGCCTGCACGCTGTCGTAGTGCCGGATGAACGCCTCGGAGTGCAGGTCCGGAAGCGCCGCCAGCACGTCGGGCGCCAGCGGGGTCTTTAGCTCACGCGAGAGCGCATTGACAAACAGCCCGCCGCTCATCCCGATCCGGCGGTGGATCTTCCACACCGACAGGCTGATGCCCACCTGCTGCAGGGCCTCGCGCCAGGCGACCACGTGCTGGTAGACGCTGTCGATCAGCGTCCCGTCGAGGTCAAACAGGAACGAGACCTGCCCGGGGGTGTCGGTGCCGGCGGTCATCCGTGACAGAGAGTGTCAGCAATCGGCGGTGGCCGGGCGCCCGCGGCTCGGGTCGCGCGCGCCGCCGGGAGCGCGCCGCGCCAATCAGCCATGAGAGAATCCGCGCGATGGACCTCGGATTGCGCGATCGCGCCTGCATCATCACCGGCGGCTCGCGCGGCATCGGCCTGCAGACCGCCCGCCAGCTCACCGGGGAGGGCGCCAACGTGCTCATCGTCGGCCGCGGCGAGCAGGCGCTGCGCGATGCCGTCGGCGAGTGCGCCGGCCGGGCGGGGGAGGCGCAGTGGCTGTCGCTTGACATCACCGCCCCGGACGCCGGCGAGCGGGCGGTGGCCGCGTGCTGCGACCGGTTCGGCGGCATCGATGTGCTGGTCAACAACGCCGGCATGAGCAGCGTGCGCGCTCTGGGGGAGCTGACCGACGCCGAGTGGCAGGCGCAGTGGGACATCCATGTGATGGCGCCGATGCGGCTGATGCGCGCCGCGATCCCGGAGATGACCCGGGCCGGGTGGGGGCGGATCGTCAACGTCTCCTCCTCAAGCGGCAAGCGCCCGGGGCAGCGCAACGTCGCCTACTCGGTGACCAAGGCCGCCGAGCTGTCGCTCTCCCGGGCCTACGCGGATGCCTACGCGACGCAGGGAGTGCTCATCAACGCGGTCACGCCCGGCCCGGTCGCCAGCGAGCTGTGGCTGGCTCCGGGCGGACTCGCCGACCAGACCGCCGAGGCGCGCGGGACCACCCGCGAGGAGGTGCTGGAGGCGACCGCCTCCGGCGTGCCCGTCGGACGCCTCGCCGGGGCCGAGGAGATCGCCGCCGTCATCGTGTTCCTGTGCTCGGAGCGGGCATCGAACGTCACCGGCGCAGCGTGGTCCGTGGACGGCGGCGCGGTGCCGGTGATTCTGTAGTCCATAGACTCGACGCGCCATGGCAGTCAGCACAGAAGCGGTCGGCAAGAGCTATCCCCCGGTCCTGTACGCCGTGGGCCGGGAGAAGATCCGTGAGTACGCCGCCGCCGTCGGCGAGCACAGCCCGCTGCACACCGACCATCTCGCCGCCCGCTCCGCCGGGTTCGCCGACGTCGTCGCGCCGCCCATGTTCGCCGTCGTCTACACCAGCCCGGCGTTGATGCCGGCGCTGTTTGACCCCGCCGTCGGCCTTGACTTCGGCCGGATGGTGCACGGCGCTCAGGAGTTTCGCTGGGGGCCGCTCGTCGTTGCCGGCGACGAGATCACGACGACGGCCACGGTCAAGCAGATCGAGGATCGTCGGGGGCTGGGCTTCTACGTCTTTGAGACCGAGTCGCGCAACGACCGCGGCGAGCTCGTCTGCACCGGCCTGTGGACCCACATCGTGAGAGGGGAGTGAGGCGATGAAGCCCGGGGACACGTTCGAGCTCAAGGTCACGCCGGACCGCTTCCTCACCGTGCGCTACGCGGGCGCATCCGGCGACTTCAATCCCATCCACATCGACGAGGAGTTCGCCCGGCAGGTGGGGCTCCCGGGCCGGATCCTCCACGGACTGTGGACGATGGCCCAGGTCGCCCGTGCCCACACCGAGGCGCTCGGCGGGCCGGACAAGCTGGAGCGGCTGTCGGTCCAGTTCCGGGGCATGGGGATGCTGGAGGAGGAGATCGTCGTCGCCGGGACCGTGCGCGAGATCAACGGCGATCACGCCGTTGTCGACTCCGCCGCGCAGCAGTCCGGCAAGCGGATCATCCGCAACGGCCAGGCCGAGATCCGGCTGTAGCCCGCCTCATACAATCGAAATCATGCTGACGGAACGCCAGGAGCTCGTCCTGCGCCGGCTCGTGCAGGAGTATCTGGACGAGGGCGCGCCCGTGGGCAGCAAGGCGCTGAGCGTCGCCCTGGAGTGGGGTCCGTCGACGATCCGCCACGAGCTGGCCAACCTGGAGGAGCTCGGCCTGCTGGCCCATCCGCACACCTCCGCGGGGCGGGTGCCGACGGAGGCCGGATATCGCTACTTCGTCGACCGGCTGCTGCCGGATAAGCCGAGCGGGCCCGGGCTTTCGCTCTCGCTCGTGCGCCGCGAGCTCGACGAGGCGATGCGGGTCACCAGCGAGGCGCTCTCCCAGGTCACCAACCTGCTGGCGATCGTGACCGCGCCGCCGATCGACACATCGACGGTGCGTCACGTTGAGGTGCTGGTGCTGCAGCCGCAGGTGCTGATGGTCGTCGTCATCACCTCGACCGGCGGGGTGACCAAGCGCCTGTTCACGTTCCCGCGGCCGGTCGACACCGGCCTGGCCGACTGGGCCGCCAGCTACATGAACGAGCGATTGGTGGGGCTCGGCCTGGGCGCCCGGGTGCTCCGTCAGCGCCTGCACGAGCCCAGCCTCAGCCATACCGAGCGTGACTTCCTCGATGCCCTGGCGCCCGTGTTCACCGACCTGGAGGAGTCCGCCCAGGAGACGCTCTACGTCGAGGGTGCCGGCAAGCTGCTCACCATCGGGCGCGTCGCCGACGTGTCGGAGCTCAACCTGCTGATGGAGATGCTCGAGCGCCGGGTGGCGCTGCTCGGCATCCTGCGCTCGGCGCTGACCGCCGATCACAGCGTTGCCGTGCGCATCGGCGCCGAGAACGAGGTGCCGGCCCTGCGCTCGCTGGCGCTGGTCGCCGCCAGCTACGGCCTGCCTCAGCGGGCACTGGGGACGGTGTCGGTGATTGGGCCGCTGCGCATGGACTACGGCCACGCGATCCGGACGGTGCGCGAGGCCGCTGCCCAGTTGTCAAGCTTCGTCGCGGATGTCTACGACGAGCGCTGAGGCGCCTCCCGGGACGATGATCGGTCAGTCGCTGCTATGAGTGCGTCTCAGATGCCACGGGATTACTACGAAGTGCTGGGGGTTCCCCGGACCGCCGGTGACGCCGAGATCAAGAAGGCGTTCCGCAAGCTCGCGCGCGAGCTGCATCCGGACGTCAACAAGGAGCCGGACGCCGAGGAGCGCTTCAAGGAGGCTGCCGAGGCCTACGAGGTGCTGTCGGACGCCGACCGGCGGGCGACGTATGACCGCTACGGCCACGAGGGCCTGCGCAGCGGCGGCTATGCGCCGAACTTCGAGGGCTTCGGCTCGGTGGCCGACATCTTCGAGGCGTTCTTCGGTGGCGGGGGCGGCGGCTTCTCCAACATCTTTGGCGGCGGCCGCCCGGGTGGCCCGGCGCAGGGCGGCGACGTCGCGGTCTCGGCCGAGATCACGCTGGAGCAGGCGGCGCACGGAGCCGCCGTCGAGGTCGCCTACGACGCCGTGTCGCGCTGCGAGCACTGCCGCGGCAACGGCGCCGAGCCCGGGACGCCGATTGAGACGTGCCCCAAATGCGGCGGCACCGGCCAGCTGCGCGCCGTCTCCCGCACGCCGTTTGGCCAGGTGGTTCGCGCCGCCGCCTGCGACGCCTGTGACGGCGAGGGTCGCGTCCCCAAGAACCCGTGCCGGGAGTGCGGCGGGCGCGGGCGCAAGGTGGAGCGGGTCAAGGTGTCGGTCGACGTCCCCGCCGGCATCGACGATGGCCAGCGCATCCGCATCACCGGGCGAGGGCATGCCGGCGAGCACGGTGGCCCCGCCGGAGACCTGTATGTCCAGATCCGCGTCCGCGAGGATCCGCGCTTCGTCCGCCAGGACGATGACCTCGTCACCGTGGTCGATGTCGCCGCGCCTCTGGCGGCCCTCGGCACCACCGTCGAGGTGCCGACGATCGAGGGCGTCACCGAGCTGGAGATCCCGGCCGGCACCCAGCCCCATGAGACGCTGGTCATCCGCGGCCAGGGGATGCCTGCCCTCCGGGGCCGCCGCCACGGGGACCTGCGCGTCGTCGTCAACGTCGTCATTCCCCGCCATCTCAAGCGGGAGCAGAAGGAGCTCCTGCAGCAGCTCGCCGACTCGATGAGCGAGCACAATCTCGCCACCGAGGACGGCGTCCTCGGCAAGCTCAAGCGCGCCTTCGGCCACCATTGATCCGGCTCGCCGTCCGAGTCGATCGCCGGCAGGCGGAGCTCGTGCTGGCGCAACTGCTGGAACTCGCCCCCAGCGGCGTCGAGGAGGTGGATGTCAACGACGACGTGGTGGAGTACGCCGTCTACGGGGCCGCGGGCGAGCTGCCGTCGCTGCCGGACGTGCGGGCCGCCGCCGCCGGCGCCTTCGTCGACGTCAGCACCCAGGAGATCGCCGATGACTGGGCGGAGCGCTGGCGCAGCTTTCACCGTCCCCTGGTCATCGAAGGGCGGTTGACGGTCCGGCCCCCGTGGGAGCCGCCCGGGAACACGCCGCTGGACATCGTCGTCGATCCGGGTCAGGCGTTCGGCACCGGCGCCCATGCGACCACGCGGCTGTGCCTGGAGCTCATGCTGGATGCCGGCGAGCCGCAGGGGGCGTTCGTCGACCTCGGCTGCGGGTCCGGCGTCCTGGCGATCGTGGCCGCCACGCTGGGATGGGCCCCGGTCACGGCGCTCGACTACGACCGGGTGGCGGTTGAGGCCACGCTCACGAATGCTGCCGCCAACGCAGTCGCGCTCGATGTCAGGCGGTTTGACCTGCGCCATGAGCAGGTCCCGGCGTGCGAGCTGTGCGTGGCCAACGTGCTGGCCCGCCCCCTGCTGGAGTGGGCCTCCGTCCAGCGTGAGCTCCCGCCGCGCCTCATCCTCAGCGGTCTGCTCGCCACGGAGGCCGACGCGGTCGCCGACGCCTACGCCCGCCGGGGCCGGACGGAGCGCGCGCGGCGCCTGCGCGGGGAGTGGGCGGCGCTGGCGCTCGGCGTGTAGCGCCCCGCGCCCGGGGTAGGCTCCGTCGCGCATGCCCAGGGTCCTGATCGCCGGCGGTGGATTTGGCGGCTACTACACGGCCCAGTCGCTTGAGCGCCACACCTCAGCCGAGGTCGAGATCCTGCTCGTCAACGACTCCAACTTCATGCTCTACTCGCCCCTGCTCCCGGGCGCGGCGGCGGGAACGCTGGAGCCTCGTCATGTCGCCATCCCCCTCCGGGAGCGGCTGCGGCGCACCCAGGTGGAGCTCGGCTGGGTCCGGGCCGCTGACCCGGCGGCGCGGACGGTCACCGTGGAGCGGGCATCCGGGGAGCGTGAGCCGTTCACCTACGACCACCTGGTGGTGGCCCTGGGCTCGATCACCCGCACGGTCCCGGTCCCGGGCCTGACCGAGCACGCCGTCGGTCTCAAGACGCTCGCCGAGGGAATCGCGCTGCGCAACCAGGTCGTCCGCCGGCTGGAGGTCGCCGAGGAGCTCGCCGACGAGGGGGAGCGGCGCGAGCACCTGGGGTTTGTGTTCGTCGGCGGCGGCTACGCCGGCCTGGAGGGCGCGGCGGAGCTGCAGTCCTTTGCCGACGACGTGCTCAAGTACTACCCGCGCTGCGCCGCCACCGGGATGCGCTGGCTCGTCGTCGACGCCGCCGACCGGATCATGCCGCAGATCTCGCCCCGGCTGGCCCACTTCACCGAGGACGTCCTGCGCCAGCGCGGCATCGAGTTGCTGCTCAACACCCAGCTCACCGAGGTGACGGCCCGGTCGGTGACGCTGTCGACGGGCGAGGTCGTCCCCTGCCGCACCGTGTGCTGGACCGCCGGGGTCACCGGCAGCCCGGTCGCGGGCCATCTGGGTCTCCCCGTGGACCGTGGCCGGATCGAGTGCGACGCGACGATGCGCGTCAAGGGGGTGGACAACGTCTGGGCGGTGGGGGACGTGGCGGCCATTCCGGACCCGGCGCGGCCCGGCCAGCCGTGTCCGGCCACCGCGCAGCACGCGATCCGCCAGGGCAAGCTGCTCGGTCGCAACCTCGCCGCCGTGCTGGGGTCGGACCCCGGCGAGGTCAAGCCGTTTGCGTACAAGACGCTCGGCATGTTCGCCGACCTGGGACGTCACAACGCGGTCGCCGAGGCGATGGGGATCCCGCTACGGGGCTTCCCCGCGTGGGCGCTGTGTCGCTTCTACCACCTCGCCTGGGTCCCCGGCCTCCCGCGCAAGCTGCGCCTCATCGCCGACTGGACCGTCGACTTCTGGTTTCGGCGGGACATCGCCGAGCTCGGCCAGCTGGGACATCCGCCGAGGCTGCAGGAGCACACGCCACCGCCGGAGCGATGATCGCGGTCCGCGGGGGCCGCGCGTGGATAACCCCGGCTTTCTGAATGTTGTCCACACGGCCGATGGCGACCGGCTCTGCCTGACGCATCCTTCTCGGTGTCGTTCCTGATCTGAGCCAAAGCCCTTTAGGAGGTGAACAGTTGCCCAATCCGCTCGCGATCGGTGTGACCATCGGTGGCCTGCTCCTCGACGTGGTCGTTCCGCGGCCCAAGCCTCGGGCTGGATATCCGCACGAGCCCTCTCTCCTCTCGACGCGCACCGTCCCGAGGACACCGCGGCACGACGCAGCGATCGAGGGGTACGAGGGTCCGCCGGTCGCGGGCGAGGTCGCTGCGCGACCTCGCTAGCAAGAAATCTTCGATTTCTTGGGGGGGCGGGCGAACTCGCTACGCGAGTTCGCTAGCGAGAAATCGGAGATTTCTCGGGGCTGCCGGGCACCGGGAGCGGTCCGGCTGGCTGCGCTAGCTTCTGGGCGCGTGACCACGTTCGCGGTCAAGTTCCTCGGCTGCAAGGTCTCTCAGGCGGACGCGATGCTCGCCCGCCGGTCCCTGCTGGCGGCCGGTCACACCGAGGTGCCGGAGGCCGAGGCCGACCTGCACGTCATCAACACCTGCTGCATCACCTCCGAGGCCGAGGCCAAGTCCCGCCAGTCGGTGCGGCGGTCGCTGCGCGGCGGGCGCGTGGGCCAGGTGTATGTGGCCGGCTGCGCGGTGAACCTGAACCCTGGGCAGTTCGGCGACATCGACCCCCGCGTCCGCCCGTTCACGGGCACCGCCGACGAGGTGGCGCGGGAGATGGCGCCCGCGCCGGCCGGCGACCTCGCCTGCGTCGACACCGAGCATGATGTCCTGGCCCGGGAGCGCCGTGCGGTCCCCCAGGCGGGGCGGACCCGGGGGTTCGTCAAGGTTCAGGACGGCTGCGACTGCCACTGCGCGTACTGCATCATCCCCACCGTGCGGGGAGGTGCCCGGTCGCGGCCGGCGAGCGCGATCCTCAGCGAGGTGGGCGAGCGCGTCGCCCTCGGCCAGCCGGAGATGGTCATGACCGGGATCAGCGTCGGTGACTACCGCGATCCGGAGCGCGGGCTTGAGCTCGGCGAGCTGATGCTGGAGGTCGCCCGCGTGCCCGGGGTGGAGCGCGTGCGGCTGTCCAGCGTTGAGGTGATCCACGTCCGGGACACGCTGCTCGACGCGCTCGCATCCGAGCCCAAGGTCTGTCCGCACCTCCACGTGCCCATGCAGTCCGGCGATGACGGCGTGCTGGAGGCGATGGGGCGCCATTACACGGCCGCCGAGTACCTGGAGCACATCGAGCGGGTGCGCGCCGCGGCGCCGCACGTCAACGTCACCACCGACATCATCGTCGGATTTCCCACCGAGGACGAGGCGGCGTTTGAGCGAACGCTGCAGGCCGTCGACGCCGCCGGAATCACGCGGGTCCACGTCTTTCCCTACTCACCCCGCCCGGGAACCGTGGCCGCGGCCCTGGGCGACCGCGTCCCGCCGGCCGAGAAGAAGCGGCGATCACAGGTCCTGCGCGGCCGGTCCGAGCTGCGGTCCCGCCTGCACCGGACGGCCCGGCTGGGGCGCCGCGAGCGTGTCCTCGTCGACAAGGTGGCCGACACTCAGTGCTCCGGCTACACCAGCGACTACACGCGCTGCTATCTGCCGCCCGGCGCGGGTCCCCGCGGCGCGATCGTCGACGTCGCCTGCCTCGAGCTCCACGCCGATGGGATCAGCTGCGCCCCCGTGACCTGACCCAGCCTGCTCGATCCGGGGAGCCCGGGGGCTATCCTCTGAGGAGAAGCGAATGAGCGTCACTGAGCAGCTGCGCACCGACATGACCGCTGCCATGAAGGCGGGCGAGAAGACACGGGTTGGGGCCCTTCGCCTCGTCCTGTCAGAGCTCCAGAAGGCGGCCAAGGACGGCGGCGATGACGAGCTCGCCGTGCTGCGCCGGGAGCGCAAGCGCCGACTCGATGCCGCCACCCAGTTCCGGGACGGCGGACGCCCGGAGCTCGCCGACCAGGAGGAGGCGGAGGCCCGCCTGATCGCGACGTACCTGCCCGCGGAGCTGTCCGACGATGAGCTGGACACGATGATCGCCGCCGCGATTGCCGAGACCGGCGCCTCCAGCCCCCGGGACATGGGCCAGGTCATGAAGGCCGTCATGGCCGCCTCTCAGGGACGCGCCGACGGCAAGCGCACGTCCGCGCGCGTGCGGGAGGCGCTGGGCGCTTAGTGCGCACGACGATCGAGCTTGAGAACAGCGTGGCCGCCGAGCTGGCCGGCACCCAGGACGCGGTGCTGCGCACGCTGGAGAGCCACCTCGACTGTGACGTCTTCCTGCGCGGAAACGTGCTCACGCTGGAGGGGGAGCCGCCGGCCGTCAACGCCGCCGCCGCCGTCGTGCGGGAGCTGTCTGACCTGATCGTCCAGGGTCACGAGATCGCGCCCGGGACGGTGGAGGCCGTCGCCCGCGCTCTCGACGCCCACGAGTCGCCGTCGCAGATCCTGGAGGACGTCGTCTGGCGCCACCGAGCCACCAAGGTGGCGCCGAAGACCGTCAACCAGAAGCGCTACGTCGACTCGATCCGGGCCAATACCATCACCTTCGGCATCGGTCCGGCGGGAACGGGCAAGACGTTCTTGGCGGTCGCGCTCGCCGCCGCCGCGCTCAGCCGCCGCGAGGTCAACCGGATCATCCTCACCCGTCCGGCCGTCGAGGCCGGCGAGCGGCTCGGCTTCTTGCCCGGCGACCTGATGGCCAAGGTCGACCCCTACCTGCGCCCGTTGTTCGATGCCCTGCACGACATGCTCGACCCGGAGCGGGTCTCCCAGCACCTGGAGCGAGGGGTCATTGAGGTGGCGCCGCTGGCGTTCATGCGCGGAAGAAGCCTCAACGACAGCTTCATCATCCTCGACGAGGCTCAGAACACCAGCCCGGAGCAGATGAAGATGTTCCTGACCCGGCTCGGCTTCAACTCCAAGATGGTGGTGACCGGCGACATCACCCAGGTCGACCTGCCCCGGGAGCAGGACTCCGGGCTGATCATGGTCTCGGAGGTCCTCCAGGACGTGGAGGGCATCGAGTTCGTCCGCTTCGGTGAGGAGGACGTGGTGCGCCACAAGCTGGTGCGGCGGATCGTCGCCGCCTACAACGAGCACTCCCAGCGCGCCGCGCCGGAGCTGCGCGCGCGCAAGCGAGCGTAGAGGGGGCGGCGGGGCATGCTCGACGTCGAGGTGATTGGGATCGAAACCGTCGTCGACGCCGGCCCCAGCGCGGTGGAGGTGGAGGAGCTGTGCGCGCTCGCCCTGTCCTCGGCGGGGATCGAGGAGGGCCACGTCGCCATCGAGTTCGTCGACGAGGAGCGCATCCGCGAGCTCAACCAGGAGTACCGGCACATCGACGCCCCCACCGACGTGCTTTCGTTCGGCGTCGACGAGGACGGGGCCAGCGCCGGGCCGCGTGAGCTCGGCGACATCATCATCTGCCCGCCGCACACCGAGGACCTGCGCGAGGCCGTCGTCCACGGCGCGCTGCACCTGACCGGGATGGACCACGAGACCGACGACGGTGAGATGCTGGCCCTCCAGGCGGAGCTCATGCGATGGATCAGCTAGCCAGCCGGTCCGGATTTGTGGCGCTGGCCGGCCGGCCGAATGTCGGCAAGTCAACGCTGGCCAATGCGATCGTCGGGGCGAAGGTGGCCATCGTCTCCGACAAGCCCCAGACGACGCGGCGGGCCATCCGCGGAGTGGCCACCGGCGATGGCTGGCAGCTCGTCCTCGTCGACCTCCCGGGCGTGCAGCGGCCCCGGGACGCCCTCACCGAGCGCATGCAGCAGCGGGTCGAGCACGAGCTCGCCGACGCCGACGGCTGCCTGCTGGTCGTCAACGCTCAGCAGGGCCTGGGCCCCGGTGACCGCTTCATCGCCGAGCTGCTGCGCCGCTCCTCCGGCCAGACCCCGGTGACGATCGCCGTCAACAAGGTCGACCGGGCCCCCCGTGAGCGGGTCACGAGCACCCTGCACGACGCCGCCGAGCTCGGCATCGCCTCTGAGATCTTCCCGGTCAGCGCCCGCACGGGAGCCGGGGTGGGGGACCTGGTGGCGCATCTCGTCGGACTGCTCCCGGAGGGCCCGCAGTACTTCGCCTCCGACCAGCGCTCCGACCAGGCCCCGTCGGTGATGCTGGCCGAGCTCGTCCGCGAGCAGGTCCTGGCGCGCACGCGCGAGGAGGTCCCCCACGCGGTCGAGGTTGAGGTGGAGGACATCAGCCACCCCCGCCCGGACCTCGTCCGCATCGAGGCCGTCCTGCTGACCGAGACCGAGTCCCAGAAGGGGATCCTCATCGGTGCCGGTGGACGGATGATCAAGTCGATCGGCATCGCCGCGCGCCGGACGATCGAGCGGGAGCTTGGCACGCGCGTTCACCTGGAGCTCGCCGTCCGCGTCCGCCGCCACTGGCGCGCCGACGAGCGCGTGCTTGACCGGCTCGGCATCGAATAGGCCGGCGGATCCCGCAGCGGCTCCAGCGAGCGTGACCGCCGGGGAGACTGGCGGCCGCGAGGTGTCGGCGGTGCCGGCGGTGCCGGCGGGGTCGCGGTGCCGGCGGGGTCGCGGTCGACGGCGGCGATGAAGAGAGGGGTCCCGGGAGCGTCAACTTTGTACGAAACCCGGTTGACGGCTTGGATTTCGCCCCTGAAGTTCGCTCAGCAACCGAATCGTTCGAGATCCGCGGCCGCGATCCGGATCTCGAACGAAACGGTCGCTCCAGAGTCGCCGCCGAGGCCGCAAGCCCCCCGGCCCCTTCATCGCTGCCGTTGTCCCGTCCGCACCCCCTCTGTCGCTGCCGTCTCCCGCCGGCAGACCCGCCCGGACACCCGCCCGCGAGCCCGGCGGGGACTGAGGGGGACGACCAACCAACCGCCCCCGCCTCGGCCGCCTAGGTCCGGCGCAGACGCCCCACGGGGGGCCGAGTCCCGGCTGAACTGCGGCCGGTTGAGGCGCGGCACTTAGAATTCGGCCCGTGGACGACGCGGAGGTGGCTTTTGACGAGCGCGGGCTGGTCCCGTGCATCGTTCAGGACTGGCGCTCCGGAGAGGTCCTGATGCTCGCCTATATGAACGCCGAGTCGCTGGCGCTCACCCGCCGCACCGGCGAGATCCACTTCTTCAGCCGCTCGCGGCAGGAGATCTGGCACAAGGGGGCCACCTCCGGCAACACGATGGCGGTCCGGGCGATCCGCTACGACTGCGACGGCGACGCGCTGCTGGCGCTCGTCGAGCCCGCCGGCGCGGCCTGCCACACCGGGGAGCGAACCTGCTTTCACCGTGGAGAGTTCGAGCCGCGGGCCCCCGGGGAGGTGCTCGCCGGGCTTGAGCGGACGATTGCGGCCCGCGCCCGGGCCCGGCCGGACGGCTCCTACACGGTGACGCTGCTGGAGAATCCGCAGCTCGCCGGCGCGAAGGTGGAGGAGGAGGCCGAGGAGGTGGTCCGGGCCGCGCGCGAGGAGTCCGACGAGCGGGTGGCCGAAGAGGCCGCCGACGTCCTGTACCACCTCGCGGTCCTGCTCCGGGGCCGTGACCTCAGCTTCGCCGACGCCGAGCGGGTGCTCGATGGCCGTCGCCAGCGCTGAGCCAAGGACGGCAGGTCCGGTTCCCTCGCTGCAGGACGTCCGGGCGCTGGCCCGGGACCACAACCTCATCCCGCTCCACGAGACATTCATCGACGACTGCCAGACGCCGGTGTCGGCGTTCCTCAAGCTCCGGGACCCCACCCACCCCTCGTTTCTGCTGGAGTCGGCCGAGCAGGGGCGCGTCGGGCGCTACTCGTTTGTCGGGTTTCGGCCGCGCCGGGTCCTGCGCTGGTCGCTCGGTGACCCGGGCGACCCGTATCGGCTGGCCGCCGAGGAGCTGGGGCGCTTCCGGGTCGCCGCGGTCCCCGGCCTGCCCCCATTCGCCGGCGGAGCGGTCGGCATGTTCGCCTATGACCTCGTCCGCACCGTCGAGCCGCTGGGGGAGCCCAACCCGGACCCGGTCGGCCTCCCGGACCTGGCGCTCATGCTCACCGACGCGCTCGTCGTGTTTGACCACCTCAAGCGCACGACGACCGTGGTCGCCAACGTGTACGCCGAGGAGGATCTGGAGGGCTCCTACCGTCAGGCTCTGGAGACGATCGCCGATGTCCGCTGGCGCCTGGCGCGGCCGATGCCCGCTCCGCCGCCGCGCCCCGCTCAGCCGCGGCCGGTGCCGGAGTTTGCGTCGAACATGTCGCGGGAGCGGTTCGAGGCCAACGTCTCCCGGATCATCGACTACATCTACGCCGGCGACGCCTTCCAGGTGGTGCCCTCGCAGAGATGGTCGGCGCCGGTCGCCGTCGACGCGTTCTCGATCTACCGCGGGCTGCGGGCGGTCAACCCCAGCCCGTACATGTACTTCCTGGATTTCGGCGACTTTGAGATCGCCGGGACCAGTCCGGAGCCGCTGATCACCGTCACCGGAAGGCGCGTGGCCACCCGTCCCATCGCCGGCACCCGCCCCCGCGGCGCCACGCCGGAGGAGGACCAGCGGATCGCCCAGGAGCTCCTGGCCGACGAGAAGGAGCGGGCCGAGCACGTGATGCTCGTCGACCTCGGCCGCAACGATCTGGGCCGGGTGTGCGAGTACGGCAGCGTCGTTGTCGAGAGCTTCATGGCGGTGGAGAACTACAGCCACGTCATGCACATCGTCTCCAGCGTCGTGGGCCGGCTGCGCCCGGAGGTCGATGCGCTGGCGGCGCTGCGCTCGGTCCTGCCCGCGGGCACGCTCTCCGGCGCGCCCAAGGTGCGCGCGATGCAGATCATCGACGAGGTGGAGCCGGTCAAGCGCGGCGGCTACGGCGGCGCCATCGGCTGGGTCAGCTACACCGGCGAACTGGACACCTGCATCCACATCCGCACGGTTGTGATCAAGGACGGGATCGCCCACATCCAGGCCGGCGGCGGAACGGTCGCCGCCGCCAAGCCGGATTACGAGTTCCGGGAGTCAGAGGCCAAGGCGCGAGCCATGCGCGAGGCGATCGCGCTGGCCGTCTCCCAGCCGGATTGGCCGTAGGAGGAGCGGTGCGCGTCCTCGTCATCGACAACTACGACAGCTTCACCTACAACCTGGTGCAGTACGTCGGTGAGCTCAAGGGCGAGATCGAAGTCGTCCGCAACGACCACGCCACCGTCGACGACCTGCTCATCCGCGGCTATGACCGGGTGATCGTGTCGCCCGGGCCGTGCACACCGGACCAGGCCGGAATCTCGCTGGAGGCCGTCGTCCGGTTCCCCCGCGCCGGAGTCCCGACCCTGGGAGTGTGCCTGGGCCACCAGGCGCTGGTTCAGGCGTGGGGCGGACGGATCGTCACCCACCACCCGGTCCACGGCAAGACGACGCGGATCGAGCACGACGGCCGCACGATCTTCCAGGGCCTGCCGGCGCCCCTGGAGGTCGGCCGCTACCACTCGCTGATCGCGCGCCCGGAGCTGCCCGCGGTTCTGGAGTGCAGCGCCTCCGCGGACGGGGTGGTCATGGCCGTGCGCCACCGTGAGCTGCCGGCCGAGGGGGTCCAGTTCCATCCGGAGTCGGTGCTGACCGAGCAGGGCCGCGAGCTGTTGTCGAACTTCCTGGCGACGCGCTGACGTGGTCAGGCTCACCTCCGACCTGCTGACGCGCTCAATCGACGCGCTCGCCAACGGCCAGGACCTCAGCGCCGACGAGACGTCGGCTGTCCTGGCCGAGATGATGACCGGCAACGCCTCCGACATTCAGATCGCCGCGTTCCTGATCGCGCTGCGGACGAAGGGGGAGACGATCGACGAGCTGGCCGGCCTGGCGCGCACGATGCGGCGCCTGGCGGCGACCGTCAACGTCAGCCGCGACGACCTGCTCGACACCGCAGGCACCGGCGGCGGCCGCCGCACGTTCAACGTCTCCACCACGGCGGCGCTCATCGCCGCCGGAGCCGGATGCACGGTGGCCAAGCACGGCAACCGCTCTGCCACCGGGCTGTCCGGGTCCGCCGACGTGCTCGAGGCGCTCGGCGCCCGGATCGACCTCCCCCCGGCGGCCGTCGCGCGCTGCATCGAGGAGGTCGGCTTCGGCTTCATGTTCGCCCCGGCCCATCACCAGGCGACCCGCTACGTCATCGCGGTCCGCCGCGAACTGGCGGTTCGCACCATCTTCAACTTCCTGGGCCCCCTGACCAACCCCGCCGGCGCCACTCGGCAGCTCATCGGCGTGTCCGATGCCGCCTACCTGGAGAAGATGGCCGGTGCGCTCGCGCTCCTCGGCACCCACCATGCGCTCCTCGTCTCCAGCCACGACGGCCTCGACGAGCTGAGCATCTCAGCGCCCACCCGGGTGGTGGAGGTCGCCGCCGGCCAGACCACGAGCTACGACGTCGCTCCGGAGGACGTGGGCCTGTCAGTGGCGCCCGCCGAGTCGGTGCCCGGGGGCAACCCGGGGCAGAATGCCGAGATCACGCGGCGGATCTTCGCCGGCGAGCCCGGTCCGGCCCGGGATCTCGCCGTGCTCAACGGCGGAGCGGCGATCTACGCCGGCGGGGCGGCGCCCACGCTCGCCGAGGGTGTCGCCGCGGCCCAGCGGGCGATCGATTCCGGCGCCGCCGCCGACGCGCTGGAGCGTTTCGTGGCCGCCACCCAGCGGCTGGCCGCGGACGGCGCGCGCCCGTGACCAACGCGCTCGTGCCGATCATCGAGCAGACGCGGCGGCAGGTCGCGCTGCGGCGCAGCCAGGTGCCCGCCGCCGAGCTCGCCCGGCGGGCGCGCGAGCGGGCCCAGGCCGACCCGCCGCGCGGTTTTGCCGACGCGCTGCGCGCCCCCGGCCTGTCAATCATCGCCGAGCACAAGCGCAGCTCGCCGTCGGCGGGCGTGATCCGCGCCGACCTGGTCCTGGAGGACGTCGTCGCCGCCTACGAGCGGGGCGGCGCAGCGGCCCTGTCGGTGCTCACCGAGGAGGCGAGCTTCGACGGCTCGCTGGCCGACCTGGGCCGGGCCCGGGCCGCCTCGCGCCTGCCCATCCTGCGCAAGGACTTCATCGTCGACTCCTACCAGGTCACCGAGGCGCTGGCGGCCGGAGCCGACGCCATCCTCCTCATCGTCGCCGCGCTGGAGCCGGCGCAACTCGGCGAGCTCCACGGCCAGGCGACGGCCAGCGGGCTCGATGTCCTTGTAGAGGTGCACGACGAGGCGGAGCTGGAGATCGCGTCCGGTATCTCCGCTCCGGTGATTGGGATCAACAACCGTGACCTGACAACGCTGAGGGTCGATCCGGAGCGGACGTTTGGGCTACTGGCGGCGATGCCGCCCGGCACCGTCGTCGTCTCCGAGTCAGGGTGGCGGACCCGCGACGAGCTTGAGCGCCTGCTCGACGCCGGGGTCGACGCGGTGCTGATCGGCGAGGCGCTGATGCGCTCGGCCGACGTTGAGGCAGCGTGCCGGGCACTGGCCGGCGCGGGCGTTTAGCTGGTCTTAGGCGGCAAGGCCAACACTCGCCGCACGATGGGCCGCGTCAGCAAGTCCCACGTCGTCTCCGCGGTGATCGGCGGCGTCATCGTCTCAGGCGCGTTCGTCGTCCTGGGGGTGACCGGTCCGCAGCGCACCGAGACGATCTTTGAGGAGGCGCCGGTGGCCGCCCACGCCTCCGCGGATCCCCGGGGCCTGACCGCCAACGACATCTACGTCCGCGCCGCCCCCGCCGTGGTGCTCGTCCGAGCCAAGCTGGTGGAGTCGGCCGGGAGCCCGTTCGACCCGTTCCGCTCCGCCAACGCGACGCTCTCCACGGGCTCCGGCTTCCTCGTTGACCGCCAAGGCGACATTCTCACCAACTACCACGTGATCAGGGGCGCCGACCGCCGGACCGGAATCACCGTCCAGTTCGAGGCTGACACCATCCGCACCGCCGGCGTCATCGCCACCGACCCGGCCAACGATCTCGCCGTTCTCCGCGTGGACATGCACGGGGTGCCGCCGATTCGGCCGCTGCCGCTCGGCGACTCCTCCTCGGTGCGCGTGGGGGACCTGACGCTCGCCCTCGGCGACCCCTTCGGCGACGATCGCACGCTGACGAGCGGCATCGTGGCCGCGCTCCAGCACCAGGTGCAGGCGGCGGACGGCCAGACCATCGACAACCTCATCCAGACCGACCAGCCCCTCGACGCCGGCAACTCCGGCGGGCCGCTGCTCAACGGCGGCGGACAGGTGGTCGGCATAGACACCCAGATCGCCACCGCCGACCCATCCCAGAATCTGACCTTCGCCATCCCCATCGACACGGCCGATGCCGTCCTCGCGCGGGTCGACCACAACCAGGCCGTCCACGTCGCCTTCCTGGGCATTTCGGCGCCGCCCGTCAAGACGGCGAGCCGCGGCGCGGTGGTCGGAGCCGTCACGCACGGGGGCCCGGCCGACATCGCCGGTCTTGAGCCCAAGGATCAGATCCTCCGGGTCGATGGCGTGCCCGTCGACTCCATCAGCGACGTGCTGGCGCTCGTCTCCACGCGGAGTCCGGGACAGAGCCTGAGATTCCAGATCCGGCGCGGGCACACACGCCGGACGCTCAGCGTGGTGCTGGGGAGCCGGACGGTCCCACCGCCCTCCAGATAAACCGCTCGTAGGATGTGGGTGTGGCTCCGGCCGTTCCCAAGATCAAGTTCTGCGGCATCACCAACCCGGCGGACGCCGACGCGGCCATCGCCGCGGGGGCGTGGGCGCTCGGCGTCATCCTGTGGCCTCGCTCGCCGAGGCGCTGCCGGCGCGAGGTTGCCGCCGAGATCGCCGCGACGCACCGGCGCCACGCGCAGATCGCCGGGGTATTCGTGAACGCGACGCTCGCGCAGGTGGTCAGTGCCGCCGAGGAGATCGGCCTGACGATGCTCCAATTGCACGGTGACGAAGGACCCTCGTTCTGCGCCGAGGCCGCCCGCCGCACCGGATGCCGGGTGATCAAGGCGGCCCGGGTGCGCAGCCGAGCCGACATCCAGGCCCTCGCCGCCTTCCACACCGACTTTCACCTGCTGGACAGCTACACCCGCGGCGTCCCCGGGGGGACCGGCGAGACGTTCTCATGGGAGCTCGCCCGCGCCCACGCCGGCGGCGTGCCGGTGATTCTGTCCGGCGGCCTGAACTCCGGCAACGTGGCCGAGGCGATCGCCGCCGTCCGGCCCTATGCCGTCGACGTCGCCAGCGGTGTCGAGCTTGAGCCCGGCCGCAAGGATCCGGAGAAGCTCCGGGCGTTTGCGGCCGCCGTCTCGGCCACCGCCCCGCCGTCAGAGTGCGCGGCATGACGGGGCGGCTTCGGCGTCGGGACGGCTTCGCCGTCCTTGGGAGTTCGGCTGGCGCCGAACTCAAGGATGGAGGAATACATGACGGCTGTTGAGCACCGGTTCGGCCCCTACGGGGGCCAGTACGTGCCGGAGACGCTGATGCCCGCCCTGGCCGAGCTGGAGACGGCCTGGGTGACGGCCCGTACCGATGCGGAGTTCGCCAGCGAGCTGAGCGGACTGCTGCGCGACTACGTGGGGCGGCCGTCGCCGCTGTACCTCGCCCGGCGGCTCAGCGAGGCGGCCGGACACCCGGTCTACCTCAAGCGCGAGGACCTCAACCACACCGGGGCCCACAAGATCAACAATGCGCTGGGTCAGGCCCTCCTCGCCCGGCGGATGGGCAAGCGCCGGATCATCGCCGAGACCGGCGCCGGGCAGCACGGCGTCGCCACGGCCACCGCCTGCGCCCTGCTCGACCTGGAGTGCACCGTCTACATGGGGACCGAGGACATGCGCCGCCAGAAGCCCAACGTCGAGCGGATGGGGCTGCTCGGCGCCCGGGTGGAGCCGGTGGAGCTCGGCGCCCGGACGCTCAAGGAGGCGGTGTCGGCGGCGATCCGCGACTGGGTGACCAACGTGGAGACCACGCACTACATCATCGGCTCGTGTGTGGGGCCGGCGCCGTATCCGGCGATGGTGCGCGACCTGCAGCGGGTGATCGGCGATGAGGCCCGGGCCCAGATCCTGCACCAGGCGGGGCGGCTGCCGGACCGGGTCGTCGCCTGCGTCGGCGGCGGCTCGAACTCGATTGGCATGTTCATCCCGTTCGTCGCCGATGCCGATGTGCGGCTGATCGGCGTCGAAGCGGCCGGAGAGGGGCTGGACACCGGCCGCCACGGGGCGCCGCTCACCGTCGCCGGCCAGCCGGGGATTCTCCACGGCGCCTTCTCGGCCATCATGCAGGACGAGGACGGGCAGATCCTGGAGGCGCACTCCATCTCAGCCGGCCTTGACTATCCGGGCAGCGGCCCGGAGCACGCGTGGCTGCGCGACCAGGGCCGGGCCCGGTACGTCGCCGTCAGCGACGATGAGGCCGTCGCTGCCTTTGCCCGCACCGCCCGTCTGGAGGGGATCATCCCGGCGCTGGAGAGCTCGCATGCCCTGGCCTGGGTGCTCGCCAATCCGGACTCAGAGCTCGACCTCGTCTGCCTCTCCGGACGGGGGGACAAGGACCTGGCCGAGGCGCTCCAGGCGCTGGAGGGCCGGTGACCGATACCGCCACCGGCACGGACCGGATCGCCGAGGCGTTCGCCGGCGCGCGGGCCAGCGGCCGTCGCGCCGCGCTCATGCCGTACCTCATGGGCGGCTACCCGGACCTGGAGACCTCGCGGGCCATCGGCCTGGCCTACGCCCGCGCCGGGGCCGACCTCATCGAGCTCGGCGTCCCGTTCTCGGACCCGCTCGCCGACGGACCGGTCATCCACGCCGCCGCGACGAAAGCCCTGGCCGCCGGCGCCACGCTTCCCGGGGTCCTGGAGGTGGCACGGGCCGTCGCCGAGGAGGTTCCGGTGGTGCTCATGTGCTACGCCAACCTGATCGTCGTCCGCGGAGTGGAGCGGTTCGCCGACCTGCTGGTGGCCAGCTCCGTCAGCGGGCTGATCGTTCCCGATCTGCCGCTGGAGGAGTCCGCCGAAATCCGCTCCGCCTGCCGCGAACGGGGGGTCGCCCTCGTCCCCCTGGTGGCGCCGACGACGCCGGAGGACCGGCTGGAGCGGATCGGCGCGCAGGCCGCCGGGTTTGTCTACACGGTCTCGGTGACCGGCACCACTGGAGAACGCACCGGGGTGGACGGGAGCCTGGAGAGGGTCATCGCCCGCGCCGCCGCTCACACCACGGTTCCGGTGGCCCTGGGCTTCGGCATCTCGACACCGGAGCAGGCGCGGGCGGCGGCCGGCGCCGGTGCCGACGGCGTGATCGTCGGCAGCCGCCTGGTGCGCGCCGCCGGGGAGGCCGCGGACCCGGCTGGCGCGGTGAGCGAGGTGGTCCGGGACTTCGCCGGGGCGCTGTCGGAGCCCGCGCTCGGTTAGGATTCCCGCCAGCATGGGATTGATCCTCACCGTCACCGCCGGACTATGCGTCTGGGTCGTCATCTGGGCCCTCAACGTGAGCGGGCTCGACGCGCTGTTTCCAGCCATCGGCATGGTCCTCATCGTGATCGGCATCCGGAACCTGCTCCCGTACCTGCCGGGGCGGCGGGACTAGCCATACGCCGGTCGATGCGGGCCCTGGCCCTCCCCCGGCCGCGGGCGCTCTCGCTATGCGCTGTGCTCGGCCTGTTCGTTGTCGCCGGCTGCAGCAGCCAGACGAACTCGGCGGTCTCGGTCACCGGCAGCAGGCTGACGATCTACGGCAGCCTGCCGTCGAACTCCGCCGGCGGGCAGACGGCCACCGACGTCCTGGATGCCGAGCAGCTGGCGCTGCGCCAGAACGGCACCAAGGTGGGGAACTTCACCGTCACGTTTGCCAAGGTCAGCGGCGCCACCGTGCCGGACGATGCCCGGACCGCGGTCCAGAACCAGTCGGCGATCGCCTACCTGGGCGAGATCGAACCGGGGACCTCGCAGGACTCCGTGCCGATCACCAACGAGCTTGACCTGCTCCAGGTCAGTCCGACCGACACGGCGGCCTACCTGACCCAATCCACGCCGGCGGTCAAGGGCGCCCCCGGTGACTACTACCCGTCGAGCTCCACCTACCAGGAGACGTTTGCCCGGGTCGTGCCGACCACCGTCCAGGAGGCGAAGGCGATCGTGGCCCGGATGCACTCGCTGCACCTGTCGATGCTCTACGTCGCCGATGACGGCGGCCCGTACGGCGCCTCCATCGCCGCCGAGGTGCGCAAGGACGCTCCGTCGGAAGGGCTGACCGTCACCGCCAGCCCGTCCGGCGCCGACGCCGTCTTCTACGGTGGCAACTCGATCACGGCGGCCACGGCCGCGCTTGACCGTGCCGCCGACGCCAGCCCGGCGGCCAAGCTGTTCGCGCCGTCGGCCCTGTACAGCGACACCTTCGTGCGTGGCCTCAGCGCGTCCGCGCAGCGCAACCTGGTCGTTTCCACTCCCGGCTTCTCACCCAGCACGCTGACCACCGGCGGCAAGCAGTTCGAAGCGGCGTTCGCGTCGGCGTTCGGCCATGCCCCGGCGCCCCAGGCGATCTTCGGCTACGAGGCGATGTCGGCCGTGCTGGCCGTCCTCAAGGAGGCGGGGGCCAAGGCCAATGACCGGGCGACGGTCGTCAGCGACTTCCGCTCCCTCAAGAACCGCCAGTCGGTGCTCGGCACGTACTCGATCTCCGGAGGGGACACGACGATCGCGCCGTTTGTCTTCGGCCAGGTGCGAAACGGAGTGCTCGTCCTCTCCAAATAGCGGCTGCGGCACCCGGCCGCCGGCGGCGTGGCGTCCCGCCGGAGGGGGTCAGTGGCCCTGCAGGACCTCGGTGGCGCCGAACGCCAGCTCGGCGTTCGCCTCGGCCAGCCCCGCCTCTCGTGCCTCGTCGGCCACCGCGGCGGCGACCGCCGGCGCGACCTCGCGATTGAACACCGACGGGATGATGTAGTCCTCGCGCAGCTCGTCGCCGGAGACGATGTCGGCGATCGCCCGCGCCGCCGCCATCTTCATCGACTCGGTGATGCGGGCCGCCCGGACGTCGAGCGCGCCGCGGAAGATGCCGGGGAAGCACAGGACGTTGTTGATCTGGTTGGGGTAGTCCGAGCGGCCGGTGGCCAGGATGCGCACGTGGGGCAGCGCCTCCTCCGGGGAGACCTCAGGGTCCGGGTTGGCCATGGCGAACACGATCGGATCCCGGTTCATCGTCTTCAGGGCCTCGGCGGAGATGACCCGGGCTCCGCTCAGTCCGATCAGCAGGTCGGTGCCCTCGATCACCTCGGACGGGGTCCCGCCGCGCCGCTCGGCGTTCGTGCGCTCGGCGAGCTCGCGCTTGATCGCGCTCATCGTGCCGTCGAGGTAGTCGGCGCGTTCGGTGTGCACGGCTCCGCGCGAGTCACAGCCGATGAGGTGACGGACGCCGGCCGCCATCAGGATGTTGGAGACGGCGACTCCGGCGGCGCCGAGGCCGACGACGACGACCCGAATGTCCCCGATGCGCTGGCCGGTCAGCGTCAGCGCGTTGAGCAGCGCGGCCAGGACGACCACCGCGGTGCCGTGCTGGTCGTCGTGAAACACGGGGATGTCGAGCTCGGCCTGCAGCCGCGCCTCGATCTCAAAGCAGCGCGGGGCGGAGATGTCCTCCAGGTTGATCCCGCCGAAGCCGGGCGCGATCGCCTTGACGGTGGCGACGATCTCGTCCGGCTCGCGGACGTTGAGGCAGATGGGGAAGGCGTCGACGGCGGCGAACTCCTTGAACAGCATCGCCTTGCCCTCCATCACCGGCATCGCCGCCCGGGGGCCGATGTCGCCGAGCCCCAGCACCGCCGTCCCGTCGGAGACCACGGCGACCGTGTTGCGCTTGATCGTGTACTGAAAGGCCTTGTCCGGGTCCTCGTGGATCGCTGAGCACACCCGGGCGACCCCCGGCGTGTAGGCCATCGAGAGGTCGTCGCGCGTCTTGACCGGATGCTTGTTGGTCACCTCGATCTTGCCCCCCATGTGGAGCATGAACGTCCGGTCGGTGGCGTCGAGGACATGGGCTCCGGGGACAGCGTCGACCGCCTCGGTGAGCTGGGGCCAATGCGACGCGTCCGCGGTGTCGACGGTGATGTCGCGGATGGTGTGGGCGCCGTCCACCTGCACGAGGTCGACGGCGCCGATCGTCCCGCCGGCGGCGCCGATGGCGCTGGCGACCTTCCCCAGCATCCCCGGCAGATGCTCGATCTGCACGCGCAGGGTCAGGGAGTACTGAGCGCTCGGCGGCGGAGAGGTGGGGCCGGGGGAGGCCATGCCCGGCAATCTTATGCTGCGCCGGGCTCGGTGACGGCTGCGGGCAGGCGGACGCGCGGCGTCAGGTCCCCCGCGGCGCCAGATAGCCTCATGCCTGATGTCCGACGAGCTCTTCCTCATCGACGGCAACAGCCTCGCCTACCGGGCGTTCTTTGCGTTGCCGGAGTCGATCGCCACCTCGACCGGGATGCCGACGAACGCCATCTTCGGCTTCGCGTCGATGCTGGTGAAGATCCTCACCGACTACGGCCCCAAGGCGACGGTCGTCGTGTGGGATGCCGGATCCTCCGGGCGCAAGGAGCTCTACACCGAGTACAAGGCCCAGCGCTCGACGCGGCCGGATCTCCTGCGCGAGCAGTGGCCCCACCTGGAGCCGCTGGTGGCGGCGTTCGGCTACCGCAATCTGTCGGTCGAGGGCTACGAGGCCGATGACGTGATCGCCTCCCTGGCCGAGCTGGCCAAGGCGCAGGATCCGCCGATCGAGGTGATGGTCGTCACCGGCGATCGTGACGCCTACCAGCTCGTCGATGAGCAGGTGCGGATCATGACCACCTCCCGCGGGATCACCGACACGCGCGTGTATGACCGCCAGGGGGTGATCGACCGCTACGGCATCCCCCCGGAGCTGGTGCCGGATTTCATCGGCCTCAAGGGCGACACCTCAGACAACATTCCCGGCGTCCCGGGGATCGGCGACAAGACCGCCGCCGAGCTGCTGCAGCGCTTCGGCTCGCTGGAGGCGGTGCTCGACAGCATCGATCAGATCAGCGGCGCCAAGCGCAAGCAGAACCTGACCGAGCACGCCGACGACGCTCGCATCTCCAAGCATCTGGCGACGGCCAAGCGCGACATCCCGCTTGAACTTGACGTGCGGGCGCTCGTCTCGGCGCCGCCGGATCGGTCCCGGCTGCGCGAGGTGTTTCGGCAGTTCGAGCTGCGCGAGCCGCTGCGCCGGCTCGAGGAGGCGCTGGGGTCGGCGGATGCCGCCGCACCGGCGCCGGAGGCCGAGCACAGCCTCGGCGCGAAGGTGCGGACGGGCTCGCTGGCGGACATCGGCCGGCTGCCCCGCAGCGAGGTCACGCTGGCGGTGCGCCCGCCGGCCGTCCCGGAGGGGGCCCTGTTCGCCGAGAACGAGAACGAGTGGCGGTTCGGCATCTACTGCGATGAGTCCAAGGAGGCGCTCCTCGGCAGCGCGCCCCGGCCTGAGGACGTGGTGGCCGCGCTCGGCGATCGCCCCATCGTCGCCCATGACGCCAAGTCGCTCGGCGTCGTGCCGGAGAACCTCGTCCACGACACCGAGGTCGCCGCCTACCTGCTGGAGCCGGCGGCGCGGGCCTACCCGTTCCGTGAGCTGTGCGAGGACCGGGGCTTCGCCGCCGACGTCGAGGACCCGGCGGGCGCCGATGCCGTGCTCGCCCATGCCCTCGCCACCTGGCAGCGCGAGCAGCTCCGCTCCCGGGGCCTGACCGATCTGCTCAACGATGTGGAGCTGCCGATCGTCCGGATCCTGCGCGGCATGGAGACGGAGGGGGTCAAGCTCGACACGGACCGGATCAAGGAGATCTCAGACCGCGTCAAAGCCGAGGCGCTGACCCTGGAGTCCGACATCTTTGAGCTGGCCGGGGAGGAGTTCACGCTCGGCTCGCCCAAGCAGCTGGAGGAGATCCTGTTCGGCAAGCTGAAGCTGTCGCGCGGGCGGCGGGGCAAGACCGGCTACTCCACCGACGCCCGCGTGCTCCAGGCGATCCGCGAGGAGCACGAGATCATCCCCAAGATCGAGCGCTGGCGGGAGCTGACCAAGCTCGCCCAGACCTACCTTGACGCGCTGCCGTTGCTCGTCGACGCTCGCAGCCGCCTCCACACGACGTTCAACCAGACGGCCGCCACCACGGGGCGCCTGTCATCGAACAACCCCAACCTCCAGAACATCCCCATCCGCACCGAGCTGGGACGCGAGATCCGGGCGTGCTTCGTCTCCGAGTCCGGCAACCTGCTCGTGTCCGCCGACTACTCCCAGGTCGAGCTGCGGATCCTGGCCCACATCGCCGGTGAGGAGGCGCTGAAGGAGATCTTCCGCCGCGGTGAGGACGTCCACACCGCCACCGCCTGCCGCGTGTTCGGCGTGGAGCCGGACCAGATCGACCCCGGGATGCGCTCCAAGTCCAAGATGATCAACTACGGGATCGTCTATGGCCTGTCGGCCTACGGGATGGCCGACCGGCTCGACATCCCCCAGGAGGAGGCCGACGAGTTCATCCAGCGCTACCTGGCCGGGTTCCCGGCGGTCGGTCGCTTCATCGAGGAGACGATCGAGCAGGGGACCGAGCACGGTTACGTCTCGACGCTGTTCGGCCGCCGCCGCCAGGTGCCGGAGCTCCGGTCGCGGCGCTGGGACATCCGCAAGCAGGGCGAGCGCTTCGCGGTGAACATGGTCATCCAGGGCACCGCGGCGGACATCATGAAGATGGCGATGGTCCGGGCCGACGGGGCGCTGACCGACGCCGGGCTGACGTCGAAGCTGGTGCTCCAGATCCACGACGAGCTGCTGTTCGAAGGGCCCGCCGAGGAGGCGGAGCGCGTGGAGGCGATCGCGGTGCGCGAGATGGCGGCGGCCTACCCGCTGGACCCGCCGCTGGCGGTTGACGCCGGCATCGGGCAGAACTGGCTGGCCGCGAAATAGACCGCGGCGCGGCCGTGCCGCCTACCAGAACAAGCTGTTCCCCAGGGCGAGCACCATCGACGCGAGGACGACGATGGCCAGGAGCACCCATCGCGCAACCTGCCTGACGGTGATCTTTCCCTGCGGCACCACAGCTTCTCCTCGTTCGTCAACCCGGCGTGGGCGCGATCCTACCCGGTCGCCGAGGATGCGTCGACCGGCGCGGCCGCGGCCTACGCAGCCGCCAGCGCCGCCCGGGCGGCGGCACGGGCAGGAACGCCGCCCGTCGCCGCAAACGACGGGTGGGCGATGTTGAGGTAGTGGCCGAACGACCAGTCGACGAAGCGCTTGGCGCTCATCGCCTGCAGCCCGGGGGCAAGGGCGCGCGGCGCGATCCGGGGGATGAGCCGCTGGACCCGCAGCATCCAGCGAAACGGCATCGCGTGGCTGGCGGAGAACTGGTGGTAGCGGGCGAGCGCCTGGGCCCGGGTCTGGTCGCCGGCGATGACACGGGCAAGCTCGCGCCCGCAGGCCAGGCCGAAGTAGAGCGCCGTGCGGATCCCCTCGGCGGTGAGGGGCAGGCAGTGGCCGGCCGAATCGCCGACGAAGAAGACGCCGTCATCGGTCGCCGGGCGCAGCGCATGGGGGATCCAGTTGCCCTGGTAGCGGACGGTCTCGGCACCGAGGTCGGTGGCGAGGCGGACGGTGGGCTCGCGCACGTGGAACCGGGGGTCGAAGGAGCCGATGCCGATCCGCACCTCCTCGCCGGCCGGAAAGCTCCAGCCGTAGCCGGCGGGCACGTATCCCCGGTCGATCCACACCTCCAGGTCGCTGCCGCCGCCGTGCGGATGGACCTCCAGGCCGCGGGAGAGCAGAGCATCCGGCGGCTGGATGTTCGCCCCGCTGCCCAGCACCCGCCGCCAGCCGAGCGCGTCGACGACCAGAGGTGCGCGGATTTCCCCCCTGTCGGTCTCGATCACCTGGATGGGGGAGCCCCCTCCGAGTTCGGCGTCAGCCGAACTCGCCAGCCGATCGGCGCCAGCCGATCGGCCTGAGACCTTGGCGGTCTCGAACGTAAAGGAGCCCTGGGCGGCGAGCAGCCCGCACAGCGCGCGGTAGTCGAACGTCGAGAACGTCCACGGGAGGTCGTAGCGCGCGGTGGTGTGCGGGGTGTGGATGACCAGCTCGCCGAACGTCTGCTGGAGCGCCTCCTGGAGGTCGAGCGCCGCCAGCCACAGGGTGGGGATCCCGCACGCCGAGGTCTGACGCTCCCCGATCTCATAGCGATCGATGACCAGGACGTCGGCTCCGGTGGCCGCGAGCTCGCGGGCGACGGCGAGCCCGGCGAAGCTGGCCCCGCAGATGAGAACGTCGCAGTCGCGGTGCAGCGGCGTCCGCTCGTCGCCGCGTTTGGTGGCACGTCTGGGCATCGAGGGGTCGATGATACGGCGGTGCCGGAAACCGCTCGCCCCCGTACGGCGGCGCGGGGGACCGCCCGGCCTCGGCACTCCCGGCCGCCCAATCGCACCCGGGGCCCCAGGACGGCTATCCTGCGATAACCCATGTCTTCAACCACAACCTTGATGCCTGACACCGATCAACCGCAAGCAAAGGTCGTCGAGGGCTCGAACGGCCTCCTGCTCGAGATCGACGGTCAGATCGTTCCCAACTACGACGCGACGCTCCACCCCTTCACCGAGGGTGACGTCGTGACCGGCCACGTCGTCCGGATCGACAACGACGAAGTCCTGGTCGACATCGGCTACAAGTCCGAGGGCGTCATCCCGGTCAGCGAGCTGTCGATCCGCACGTCCGTCGACCCCTCCGACGAGGTCTCCCTCGGCGAGGAGGTCGACGCCCTCGTCCTCACCAAGGAGGACCAGGACGGCCGCCTCATCCTCTCCAAGAAGCGCGCCCGCTTCGAGAAGGCGTGGCGCCGCATCGAGGCTGCCGCCGAGTCCGGCGAGCCCGTGGAGGGCAGCGTCATCGAGGTCGTCAAGGGCGGCCTGATCATCGACCTCGGCGTCCGCGGCTTCCTGCCCGCGTCCCTGGTCGACATCCGGCGCGTTCCGAATCTCGACGAGTACATGGGCCAGGCCATCGAGTGCAAGGTGATTGAGCTCAACCGCAGCCGCAACAACGTTGTGCTGTCGCGGCGCGCCGTGCTTGAGGAGCAGCGCAAGGAGGATCGCGAGCGCATCCTCGACCGCCTCCAGCCGGGCCAGATCGTCGAGGGGACGATCTCCAACATCGTCGATTTCGGCGCCTTCGTCGACCTGGAGGGCATCGACGGGCTCATCCACATCTCCGAGCTCTCCTGGTCTCACGTCAACCACCCCTCGGAGATCCTCTCCATCGGCGACACCGTGAGCGTGAAGGTGCTGGACATCGACCGCCAGCGCCAGCGGATCTCCCTCGGTCTCAAGCAGACCCAGGAGGACCCGTGGCAGCGCGTCGTCGACACCTACAACATCGGCGACGAGCTGGAGGGGACCGTCACCAAGGTCGTCACCTTCGGCGCGTTTGTCGAGATCCTTGACGGCGTCGAGGGCCTCGTCCACATCTCCGAGCTGGCGCAGCATCACGTCGACAATCCGCGGGAGATCATCCAGCCGGGTGATCCGGTGCGGGTCCGGATCCTGGAAATCGACTCCGACCGGCGGCGGCTGTCGCTGTCGATCAAGCGGGTCGACGGCCAGGTGCTGCCGGTGCGGCCGATCGAGCCCCCGGCGGCCGGCGATACCTACGATGACGTCCCGGAGCTGGGGTTGTCGGAGGATGTGTTCGCCGGCGCCGAGACGGCTGCGGACCCGGAGCCCGTCGACATGCCGCCCGCCGGTGCCGCCGCGCCGGGCGAGCCGGCGGCCGCCGACGTTGCCGATTCCGGCGCCGCCCCGGCGGCTCCGGACGTCGAGGCGCCCGGGGACGACGCGGCTCCTGCGGCCGCTCCGGACGCTCCCGACGCCGATGCCCCTTCGGCCGGTGCGGATGCCCCGGACGCTGATGCGCCGTCGGCCGGCTCCAGCAGCACGCCCAACGGCGCGAGCGCCGAGGGCATCGACACGGAAGCTTCGGCCTGACCGCCTAGACCCGCCGGCGTTGGTCCCCTTCATCGGGCTCACCGGCGGGATCGGGGCGGGGAAGTCCACGGCGCTGGACGCGCTTGAGCGTCTTGGCGCCGTGTGCCTGTCGACCGACCGGGTCGTCCACGAGCTCTACGAATCCGACGACGTCCGGGCGGCCGTGCGCGGGCACTTCGGCGACGGAGTCATGCATGGAGACGCCGTGGACCGCTCGGCGCTCGCCGCAGTGGCATTCGCCACCGACGCGGATCGCCGGTGGCTGGAGCAGTTGCTGTGGCCGCGGGTCGGCGAGCGGGTCGCCGCCTTCCGCCAGCAGGCCCAGACGGCGTCGCCCGCGCCGCGGGCGGCCGTCGTGGAGGTGCCCCTGCTGTTCGAATCCGGCCTCGACCACGGGTTCGACGCGACGATCGCCGTCGTCGCCGAGGAGGACATCCGGCAGCGGCGAGCGGCCGGCCGCGGTCACGCTGCCCTGTCGGAGCGCGCCGCCCGCCAGCTCAGCCAGGAGGAAAAGTCGCAGCGTGCGACGTACACGGTGGTCAACGACGGAACGATTGCCGAATTGGAGTCGAAGCTGTCGGCCATCCTTGAGATGCTCCCATCGTGACCCCGCCAACCGCGACCGCATCCGCCCGGCGCCGGTCCCCCAGCCGCGCGGCGGCGGCGCGTCGGCGAGCCGCGGCGCGACGGCGCCGGCGCGCAATCGGCGCCATGGCGCTGCTGGCGCTGGCGGTCGTCGCTGCGGTCCGCCTGGCACCCCTCGCCCAGCGGGCCGTCAACGACCTCAGCCTCCCGCTTGACTACGCGCCGGTGATCCGACAGCAGGCGGCCGAGAAGCACCTGGATCCCGCACTGGTGGCCGCCGTCATCTACGCCGAGACGAAGTTCGACGCGCGAACCTCCTCGGCGGGTGCCGAAGGCCTGATGCAGCTCATGCCGCAGACCGCCGAATTCCTCGCCCATCGCTCTGGCGCGACGACGTTCACCACCGCCGATCTGGCGACGCCACAGGTCAACATCGCCTACGGCAGCTACTACCTGCGCTACCTGCTCAACGAGTTCCACGGCAACCTGGTGGCGGCGCTGGCCGCGTATAACGGCGGCGACACCAATGTCCATCACTGGATCGCCCGCGCCCGCGCCGCCGGGCACCCGTTCGCCGCCCGCGACATCCCGTTTCCGGAGACCCAGGACTATGTGCAGCGGGTGCTCCAGGCGCGGTCGGAGTACCGCCACACGTACGCCTCGCAGCTCGGCTATTAGGTCAATTGCGGTCCGCGGTGGCCGCGTGAGGATCCCCCACGGACGCTAGCCTCAGTTCAGACGACCGATGCCCAAGTTCGAGCTTGACAGCGCCTTCTCTCCCACCGCCGACCAGCCGGCGGCGGTCGAGGCGTTGGCGCAGGGGATCGACGCCGGCGAGCAGTTCCAGACGCTGCTCGGTGCCACCGGCACCGGCAAGACGATGACGATGGCGGCCACGATCGAGGCCATCCAGCGCCCCTCGCTCGTCATCGCCCACAACAAGACCCTCGCCGCCCAGCTCTGCAACGAGTTCCGGACCTACTTCCCCAACAACTCCGTCGAGTACTTCGTCTCCTACTACGACTACTACCAGCCGGAGGCCTACGTCCCGTCCAAGGACCTCTACATCGAGAAGGACTCGGCGATCAACCAGGAGATCGACCGCCTGCGCCACGCCGCCACGGCCAGCCTGTTCGCGCGGCGCGACGTCGTCATCGTGGCCAGCGTCTCGTGCATCTTCGGCCTGGGGTCGCCGGAGGTCTATGACGAGAACCTCCAGACGCTGAATAAGGGCGAGATGATCGACCGGGACCGCCTGCTGCGCAAGCTGGTCTCGATCCAGTACACCCGCAACGACACCGCGCTCTCCCGCGGAACGTTCCGAGTCCGCGGCGAGACGTTGGAGATCTTCCCCGCCTACGCCGAAACGGCCTATCGGATCGTCCTGTTCGGCGACGAGGTTGAGCATCTCCAGCACTTCGATCCGGTCACCGGGGAGCTGATCGAGGACGACATGGAGCACGTCGCCATCTGGCCGGCGTCGCACTACAACGTCCGCGAGGGGATGATCGACGACGCGGTCGCCGAGATCGGCCGTGAGCTCAACGAGCGCTGTGCCGAGCTGGAGCGCCAGGGCAAGCTGCTGGAATCCCATCGCCTCCGCCAGCGGACCCAGTACGACATGGAGATGCTCCGGGAGCTGGGCTTCTGCTCCGGGATCGAGAACTACTCGCGCATCCTTGACGGCCGCCGTCCCGGCGACCGGCCGTACTGCCTCATCGACTACTTCCCGGACGACTTCGTCTGTTTCATCGACGAGTCCCACCAGACCGTGCCGCAGATCGGCGGCATGTACGAAGGCGACCGATCGCGCAAGCAGACCCTCGTCGACTACGGCTTCCGCCTGCCCTCGGCGCTCGACAACCGCCCGCAGACGTTCTCTGAGTTTCTGTCGATCACGCCGCAGATGGTGTTTGTCTCCGCCACCCCGGGCGAGTACGAGCGCTCCCACTCGCCGCGGATCGTGGAGCAGATCGTGCGGCCGACGGGCATCATCGATCCGGAGGTGGAGGTCCGCGAGACCCGCAACCAGATCGATGACCTCATGAACGAGATCCGCGCCCGCGTGGACCGCGACGAGCGCACGCTGGTGACGACCCTGACCAAGAAGATGTCAGAGGACCTGACCGACTACCTGCTGGAGATGGGCTTCCGGGTTCGCTACCTGCACTCGGAGATCGACACGCTGGAGCGGATCCAGATCATCCGGGAGCTGCGCCTGGGGGAGTACGACGTGCTCGTGGGGGTCAACCTGCTGCGCGAGGGGCTCGACCTGCCAGAGGTATCGCTCGTCGCCATCCTCGACGCCGACAAGGAGGGATTCCTCCGCGGCGAGACGTCGCTCATCCAGACGATCGGCCGCGCCGCCCGCAACGTCGACGGCAAGGTGCTCATGTACGCCGACAAGGAGACGGCCGCGATGCGCGCCGCGATCGGCGAGACCGACCGGCGGCGGGCGATCCAGCGGGCCTACAACGCAGAGCACGGGATCACGCCGGAGACGATCGTCAAGGGCATCTCCGACATCGCCGAGTTCCTGATGTCCGAGTCCAAGGTTCCGAAGTCCCGCCGCCGCCGTCAGCGCGCTGCCGGCTCGATGTCGCGCGAGGAGATCGAGAAGTCGATCGTCGAGCTGGAGGAGGAGATGCTCGCCGCCGCCGAGGATCTCCGGTTTGAGTACGCGGCAAAGCTGCGCGATGAGATCCGGGATCTCAAGCGTGAGCTCGACGCCGCGGTGGCCGCCGGCGCCTGACGACCAGCGCTCCAGTTCTCGCGGCTTCATCCGATAAACGGTGCGTACGAGACAGGGTTGTCCGATACCCTGCGGCTGCTCATCGATCTGAAAGCTGGGGAGGTACTGTCGTGGCGCTGGACAGGCAGAGCATCGAGAAGAGAGACTTCCCGGTGGGGCGCCGGGGTTATGACCCGGACGCGGTCGACGCCCATCTCTCCGCTCTCGCCAGCGAGGTCGAGGAGTTCAAGCGCTCGGCGCGGCAGCGCAGCGACACGCTGGCCTCAACGACCTCCGACCGGGTGCGGGCCATCATTGAGGCCGCCGAGAGCAGCGCCGCCGAGATCCAGCGCGCCGCTGAGGAGGAGGCACGCCAGGTCCGCGACGCGGCCGGCAACGAGGTCCGCTCAGCGCGTGAACAGGCCTCCGGTCAGGCCCGCGAGCACGTCGAGCGCGTCGCCGAGGCAACCAACGCCATGCTCGCCCGGCTGGGCTCCATGGAGCAGGAGCTCGGCTCCCTGATCGAATCGCTGCGGACCGGCGCCAGCCGGCTCGTCGGCGAGCTGCAGCAGTTGGAGGGCGAACTCGGCCTGATGGGCTCCGCGGGACCCGCGTCCGGGGGTGGCACCGCGCCGCGTGGCGCTAAGCCGCCCGCGCCCGCCGCCGATGAGGAATACCTTGGGTTCTCGACGGCCGGCGACCATGAGCCGGCGCTGGCCGCCGTGGAGCCGGCCGCGCCCGCGTATGACGACGGTGACCCAGGAGCGCCGGAGCCGGCTCCGGAGGCCGCGGAGCTTCAGGAGGTTGTCGGCGGCCCGGAGGCGGCCTCTGCGCGCGACGCCGGGATGTCCGCCGAGGACGACTCCTCCGACGATGCCGAGGGAGCGCGCCTGATCGCGCTCAACATGGCGCTCAACGGCACTCCCCGGGAAGAGACCGCTCGCTACCTGTCGGAGAACTTCAAGCTCGCCGACGCCGGCGGGCTGTTGGACGAGGTCTACGCCTCGGTCGAGGGCTGATCGCCCGGAGGGCGATCAGCTTGCGAGTTTGCCCTTGCGGGCAAACTCGGGAGGCGCAGGCCTCCGTGCGCCGCTCTGTTCTCAGTGGTAGCGACGGCTGCGCCGGTCGGCGCGGCGGTCAGAACGGTCCGAGCGGTGGGCGCGGCGGGCGTCGAGGCGGTCCTCGATGGCGTCGAGATCCGGGGAGGGGCCGTAGAGCGCCCAGGCGGAGCGGGCCAACGTCGCCACCACGGCGATGAGGACCCAGACGGGCCAGAACTGCCCGTGAGCTCCGGAGGCCAGCCAGATCACCGTGCACACGACGAACGCCGTCAGCGAGCCCCCGGTCTCCTGGACGAGACGCCGAGAGAGCTGCCGGCGGCGCGCCGCGTGGGCGACCGCCGCCTGACGGCTGGTCACCGGCAGGTCACGGCGCAGAGCGTCCAGCTCTCCGGTCGTGCGCGCGGAGTACGCCGCCTGGAGGCGCTCCTCGAGCTCCTCGGTGCTCAGCCGCCCGGCCACCGCGTGCTCGTTGAGCTCGGCGATCAGCTGCTCGCGGTCCTCATCCGACGCCCGCAGGCCGGGCGAGCGTGGGCGCGGCGAGATCTGTTCCTCGCTCATAGCGCAGAACTGTAGGTCACCGGCGACCCGGAAGGGGGTTTCTCCGACGGGAACGTCTGTTCGGTTGACTAGACTCGATGGCGATGGATCAGCTTCTCGTCTCGGGCGCCCGGGAGCACAACCTCAAGGACGTGACGGTCTCAATTCCGCGGGACTCGCTCACGGTCATCACCGGGCTTTCCGGCTCAGGAAAGTCCTCGCTGGCGTTCGACACCATCTACGCCGAGGGGCAGCGGCGGTACGTCGAGTCGCTGTCGGCCTACGCCCGGCAGTTCCTCGGCCAGATGGACAAGCCGGATGTGGATTCGATTGAGGGGCTCTCGCCGGCGATCTCGATCGACCAGAAGACGACGTCGCGCAATCCGCGGTCGACGGTGGGAACGGTCACCGAGATCTACGACTATCTGCGCCTGCTGTGGGCCCGGATCGGCCACCCGCACTGCCATGTCTGCGGCCGGCCGATCAGCGGCCAGTCCGCCGAGCAGATCATCGACCAGGTGATGGAACTCGACGAGGGAACGCGGTTCATGGTGCTGGCGCCGATCGTGCGCGGGCGCAAGGGCGAGTATTCAAAGCAGTTCGAGGAGCTGCGCGCCGAGGGATTCGGCCGGGTGAAGGTCAACGGGGAGCTGCGGCGGCTGGACGAGGAGATCGTGCTCGACAAGAAGTACAAGCACGACATCGCCGTCGTCGTCGACCGGCTGGTCATGAAGCCGGATCTGCGCAAGCGGCTGGCCGACTCGGTGGAGACCGCGGTGGCGCTCGCCGACGGTCTCGTTGAAATCGAACTCGTCGATTCGCCTGGGGGCGAAACATCCCGGGCCCAGGAGGCACGCACGCTGACGTTCTCGGAGAAGTTCGCGTGCCCGGTGCACGGGCCGAGCCTGGTGGAGCTTGAGCCGCGGATCTTCTCGTTCAACGCCCCCCACGGCGCCTGCCCGCGGTGCACCGGGCTTGGTTCGCAGATGGAGATCGACCCGGATCTTGTGGTGCCGGATCCGACCCTGTCCATCGGAGAGGGGGCGATCGCCCCGTGGGCGGTGAGCGCGTCCGACTACTACGACCAGCTCACCCAGGCGATCGCCGAGCGCTACGACGTCGACCTGGACACGCCGTGGCAGGACCTGCCGCGCGAGGCGCGCGAGTTCTTCCTGTACGGCACCAATGGCGAGCGCGTCCAGATCTCGTATCGCAACCGTTTCGGCCGGCGCCGCTCATACGCCACGCAGTTTGAGGGGATCGTCCCCAACCTGGAGCGCCGGTACCGGGAGACCGACTCCGAGTACGCGCGGGAGAAGATCGAGGAGTACATGACGCTGCGCCCGTGCCCGGAGTGCAAGGGGGCTCGGCTGCGGCCGGAGTCGCGCGCCGTGCTCGTCGACGGGACCGCGATCCATGAGTTCACCGCTCTCCCCGCCCGGCGGGCGCTGGAGTGGATCCGCGGGCGGGAGTTCTCGGAGCATGACCGCCGCATCGCCCGCCTCGTGCTGCGGGAGATCGAGGAGCGCCTGCAGTTCCTGGAGAACGTGGGGATCGGCTACCTGTCGATGGACCGGGCGTCGGCGACGCTCTCCGGCGGGGAGGCGCAGCGGATCCGGCTGGCCACGCAGATCGGTTCCTCGCTCGTCGGCGTGCTCTACATCCTCGACGAGCCGTCGATTGGACTGCATCAGCGGGACAACGACAAGCTGATCGCCACCCTGGAACGGCTGCGCAACCTCGGCAACACGGTGCTCGTCGTTGAGCATGACGAGGGGACGATGCGCGCCGCCGACCACATCGTCGACATGGGCCCGGGCGCCGGTGAGCACGGCGGTTACGTCGTCGCCGAGGGCACCGCCGAGGAGGTGGGCAGCGTCGCCGAGTCGCTCACCGGGCAGTTCCTGGCCGGCACGCGGACGATCGATGTCCCGGCCAAGCGGCGGACCCCGAGCGGCTACATCGGCATCGAGGGGGCCGCCGAGAACAACCTGCGGGGCATCAACGTCAAGATCCCGCTGGGGGTGCTGTGCTCGGTCACCGGCGTCTCCGGCTCCGGCAAGTCGACGCTCGTCAACGAGGTCCTGCTCAAGGCCGTCTCCAACCACCTGCATCGCAGCCGCCAGCGGGCGGGAGCCCACAAGCGCATCACCGGGCTCGACCAGCTCGACAAGATCATCTCCGTCGATCAGTCACCGATCGGCCGCACGCCGCGGTCAAATCCGGCCACGTACATCGGGCTGTTTGACCAGATCCGGGACCTGTTCTCCAAGACCCAGGAGGCCCGGGCGCGCGGCTACAAGCCAGGCCGGTTCTCGTTCAACGTCAAGGGCGGCCGCTGCGAGGTGTGCCGCGGGGACGGCCAGATCAAGATCGAGATGCACTTTCTCCCGGACGTGTACGTCCCGTGCGAGCAGTGCCACGGCAAGCGCTACAACCGGGAGACGCTGGAGGTTCGGTTCAAGGGCAAGACGATCGCCGACGTGCTGGAGATGCCGATCGAGGAGGCGCTGGAGTTCTTCGCCCACATTCCCAAGATCCGCCGGCGCGTTCAGGCACTCGTCGATGTGGGCCTGGGGTACATGCGTCTCGGGCAGCCGGCGACGACGCTGTCCGGCGGCGAGGCGCAGCGCGTCAAGCTTGCCGCTGAGCTCAGCAAGGTGGCCACGGGCCGCACGATGTACATCCTGGACGAGCCGACGACCGGGCTGCACTTCGCCGACATCCAGCGGCTGCTGGAGGTGCTCGACCGTCTGGTGGAGGCCGGGAACTCGGTGGTGGTGATCGAGCACAACCTTGACGTCATCAAGGTCTCGGACCGGCTCATCGACCTCGGCCCGGAGGGCGGGGACGAGGGCGGCCAGGTGATCGCCCAGGGCACACCGGAGGAGATCGCGTCCGAGCCCGGATCCCACACGGGGCGGTTCCTCGCGGACATGCTGACCGTCAAGGCCCGGCGCGGCCGGCCCGCCCGCGCCGCCGGACGGCCCCGGGGCACCGGCAACGGTAAGCCGACCGGCGGCGGGAAGACCGCGGCCAACGGCGGGGAAGCCGCCGCCGGCAATGGCAAGTCCGCCACCGCCGGGAGGTCCGCCGCCAACGGCAAGTCGGCCAGCGGTGGGAGGTCCGCCGCCGGCGGCAAGTCGGCCGGCGGTGGGAGATCCGCCGGGAACGGCAAGTCGGCCGCCACCGGGAGGTCCGCCGCCAACGGCAGCGGCCAGAAGGCCGCCGACCCCCCGGCTGCCGCCAACGGC
>DASSZQ010000260.1:0-2524 GCA_035702755.1 Solirubrobacteraceae bacterium
GGCGGATGCCGACGACGGCGGTAGCGCCCTGCAGGGCGCCGACGGCCAGGGCATTGCGCAACACGATCTGACCCAGGTTCGCGCGGTCGACCAGACCGGGGCCCGAGTCGCTGGAGAGGGCATTCATGATCTCCTTCTACCCGAAGTCGGGTCCAGAGGTCGTCTCCCGGGGGCACACCCAGGCACACCCTCGGCGCACCGGGACACCCACACATGCGGCCGGCGCTCCACGCCGGCGCCCGCGGGTGAACCTTCTGCCCGGTCCGGACGTATCCCCGGATACGGGGCCGCGACACCGGCCCCACCAGCCCACCTCAGAAGGAGCCCAATTCCGTGACCTCACCCGACTTCAGCGCCGACGCGACCTCGACTCCGGCGGGCGCGTCCCGCCGGCGCCCCCGGCGTTCCGTGGCCGCGGCCCTTGGCACGGCGGCCATCCTCGGCGCCGGCGCCACGGCGCTGCTCTCGGCCGCCCCGGCGGTGGCGCACCGCAGTGCGCGGACCCCCAGCACCCCGCTGACGGTGACGGTTCTCTCGCCCGGGACCGGCGATCATTCCGGCTCCCTGGGAGCCAACTTCGTCATCGACCTGGCCATCGACGCGACGAAGGCCTCGGACAACTCCCTGATCTCCCACGCCAGCGGCTATGGCCCCTACTTCAACACTCCGGGGACCAGCACGTTCCACCCCGGCGCCGACCCCGGCGCCCCGGGTCTGGTCGTTGAGCTCTCCGGCACGCCGGACAAGCCCGGAACCCCCTTCCAGGGGCCCAACACGAACCTCGCCGGCCTGTTCCAGATCAACGGCAACGCGCTGGTGAGCGGGCACCGCAACGAGGAGTGGAGCACCTGGCAGGTCGGCAAGGCGATGTTCGGCACCGGCCCGTCCAAGCTGACGGTGTTTGTCGTCAAGGGCACCGCCCCCGCGGTGGTCACGCCGGGCTCGGTCACGCCGATCTCCAACGTCGTGACGGTGCCCTTCAACATCACCGGCTGATCCCGTCCGGACCGGATGCACGGCGAAGCCGACACCGTGGCCGCCCTCTGTGGCCCCGAGGCTCAGGGAGCGGCTCGAGCGCTCTACCGCAGCTACGGCGCTGAGCTGTACGGCTTCGCCGTGCGACGCCTGGGCGACCCCGGCCTGGCCGAGGAACTGGTCCAGGACGTCTTCACCCGGGCATGGCGTCACGCGGGGCAATACGAGCCAGAGCGGGCCACCGTCCGCACCTGGCTCTACGCGATTGCCCGCAACGCGCTCATTGACGCAGAACGGCGGCGGGGGCGACGGCCCCCCGCCGCCTCAACCGAGTCCGGCGCCGAGGCACAGGCCGAGGCGCCGGATCCGGATGAGCCGATTGAACGAGCGCTGCTGCGCCATCAGATCCAGCTGGCCATCGGGGCCCTCAGCCCCGATCATCGCCAGATCATCGGCCTGGTGCACTTCCACGGCCTGTCCCTGCGCGAGGTGGCCGAGCTCACGCACCTGCCCCTGGGCACGGTCAAGAGCCGGCTGCACTACGCCAGCGCGAGCCTGCGCCTGGCCCTGGAGGAACGGGAGGTGCTGGGATGAACGGCTGTGACCGCTACGGCACGATGGTTGCCGCGCGAGCCTTCGACGCCCTCGAGCCCGCCGAGGCACAGGCCTTTGACGCCCATCTGGCGAGCTGCCCGGCCTGCCGGGAGGCACTCACCGCCTGTGAGACCCTGCCGATCCTGCTTGACCTCGCCGGTGGCGTCGACACGCAGATCCCCGCCCCGTCCCCGCTGCTGGAGGCCTCGGTGGTCGCCGGCGTGGGGGCCTTGAGCCCGCCGCGCAGGCGACGGCGGAGCACCCCGGGCCGGCGGACCGCCCCGCAGCGGCGTCCCGCACACGGGTCAGCCCGCCGCGCGCGGCGACCCGCCCTCGTTCTCGCCGCCGTGCTGGCGCTGCTCGTCCTCACCGGCGCCCTGATCGCCGGCCCTCTGGCCGGCGAGCGACAGCCGGCGGCGCTGCGCGCAAGCGTGTCGGTGCGGATGCTCGGCTCCGGCGCTGAGCCCGGCGCCGCAGCCACCGCGACGCTGCGGTACCGGCGGTGGGGAACCGCGGTGGACCTGCAGGTCTCCCACCTCGCCCCGACGCGAGGCGAGGAGATCTATGAGCTGTGGTTCGTGGCGCCACAGGGCCGGCTCAGCGCCGGGACCTTCACCGTCGGCGCCACCGGGCGGGCGCAGGTCACCCTCGCCGCCGCCGCCCACCCGGGTCACTACCGCATGCTCGGCATCACCCTGGAGCCGGACGGGATCCATCCCGGCCGCCACGGCCCGAACATCCTGCGCGCGCCCCTGCCGGCCTGAGCGCGCCCGCGGCGCAGCTCCAGGCAACACGCTCAGGCTCCAGCGCCGCTACGCGCCGGTCGCGTCCGCAGCGATGGCCTGGGGCGGGACGATCCGCACGCCTGCGGTGGTGTGCTCGGTCCCGTCCCAGGCGATCAGGTGCGCGTCGTACCCGTCGCCGAGCTCGGCGAGCCGCGGCAGCAGCGCTGGGC
>DASSZQ010000320.1:0-32186 GCA_035702755.1 Solirubrobacteraceae bacterium
CCCGGGTCGACGCCGACCGGCTCCGGCGGGGCCAGCCCCCGCGCCACCCCATCCAGCCCGGCGGCGATCAATCCCCCCAGGGCCAGGTGCGGGTTGCAGCTGGCGTCGGCGGCCTTGAGCTCGGCGTTGGTGGACGCCTCCTCAAACCCGCGCAGCGGCGAGGCCACGCGGACGGGCGCCTCGCGGTTGTCATAGCCCCAGCAGACAAACGCGCCCGCCCAGTAATGGGGCAGGATCCGGTGATAGGAGTTGAAGCTCGGCGCGCTCAGGGCGCACAGCGCGGGCAGGTGCGCCAGCACGCCGGCGATGAACGCGCGCCCCAGCTCCGACAGCCCGTCGGGCGCCAGCGCGTCATACATCCGGTTGCGCTCCCCCTCCCACAGCGAGAAGTGGACGTGGCAGCCGTTGCCGGCGTTCTCCGGCCACGGCTTGGGCGCCAGCGACGCCACCAGCCCGTGGCGGGCGGCGACGCCGCGGATCGTCTCGCGCACCAGCAGCTGCTCATCGGCGGCCTGCAGGGCGGGCGCGTGCCCGGTGGAGATCTCCTGCTGGCCGTGGCCCAGCTCGGCGTAGTACTGCTCCAGCACGATCCACTGCTCATCAAGCGCCGCCGCCAGATCCTCGGTGTAGTCCTGGACGGCGGTCATGGCGATCGTCGAGAAGCACAGCGCCGAGTCGACGGGCACGTACGCGCCGTCCACCCGCCGCGCCAGTGAGAACTCGTTCTCAAACGCGGCGCGCAGCGTCAGCCCCCGCTCGCCGAGCCGCGCCTCCATCCGCTTGAGAAACGCCCGCTGGCAGACGGGCGCCGGCGTCCCGTCGAGCGCCACGTGGTCGGTCACCACCGCGCCCGCCCGGGGCGCGTAGGGCAGGACCCGGAACGTGTCGAGGTCCGGGACCAGCCGCACCTCCCCCACCGGCCCCAGCCCGTCGATCGGCTGCAGCTGATCCAGCGAGTTCATCGCCTGCATGGCGACCGTCAGCCCGATGCCGGAGCGCAGCCGGCCGCTGAGCCCGGCGCGGCCGGTCGCCTTGGCGCGGATCGTGCCGTCGTTGCCGCACCACAGAAAGCGCACCAGGCGCAGCCCCTGCTCATCGGCCAGGGCGACAACCTCCTCGGCGCTGAGCCGCGCCCGCGGCCGCCGCCACCTCGCCCTCCTGGCCGGTCCCTCCCCGGGGGCCACGCCCTCTTCTGGCCTGACGGACATCGCCTGCCCCTCCACACCGACTACGCACCGGCGACCATACGACCGCTGCCCGCCCGATGCAAGCGCCGCCCGGGACGGCCGCGGGCCAGCGGTTAGGACTCGGAGGGCTCCGAGTCAGACTCCGGCTCCGTGCGGGCGCCGGCGACCTCGGCCGGCTCAAGCGGCGGGGCCAGGCGCCGGGCCTCCTTGCGGGCGGCTTTCTCGGCGCGCCGCTCGCGCAGCCGGGCCTCGCGGCTGAGCTTGGCCATGGTGGTCTTCTTCTTTCCGCGTGAGGACATCATCGTCTCCTGGGTTGAGGTTGCGAATCGATGGGACGGGGCAGCGCTACCGCCACCCGGGCGTGTCCATCACCGAGCGGATGCGTCGGCGGCCGGCCACGGCCGACCGCGCGTGAGGGAACTGCACTGACCGGCGCGCGACGGGGACGACAACCGCCCCCGTCGCTGTCAGCGGGTCAGTCGTCAGACGGCTACGACGTTGACGGCGGCGGGACCCTTGGGCCCCTGCTCGGCCTCGTAGCTGACCTTGGCGCCCTCGGCGAGCGACTTGTAGCCGCTGGCCTGGATCGAGGAATGGTGGACGAACAGGTCCTTGCCGGAATCATCAGGAGTGATGAAGCCAAAGCCCTTCTCGTCGCTGAACCACTTAACGGTTCCTGTTGGCATGTGTCTGCCTTTCTCCGGTCACGTGCACTGCGAGACCTGGAGGGCGCTGACAAGCAACGTACTGCGGAAACGCGGGGCACTGCGATAACGGCCGAGCGGATGCTCGACCCGCGATGACCATAGCGCACCGCCGGGCCAGCCGTCCCGGCAACCCGTTCCGGACGCCGGCCCCGGCCGCCCCGCCCACCGACCCGGCGCCCCCTGGTACGGTCGGCTCCCCCATGTCCGCCAACGCGGAACCGCCCCCCACCCCCGCCCGCCTGGCCGAGCTTGAAGCGCAGGCGCGCTACGCCCGCCAGCGCTACGACCTGTACAAGGCGAGGACCTACTCGCTGCGCGCCACCAGCGCCACCCGCCTGCGCGAGCTGGAGCGCGAGTGTGCGCGCGCGGAGGCGGCACTTGAGTTCGCCCGCCAGGCCGCCGCGCACCAGGCCGACGACCCCCCGGCCTGAAGTCAGGCCGGCACCCGCCCCCACCACCGCACCGACGCCCCCACCGCGCCGACCAGCACCACCAGCCCGGCGATGGCAAACACGGCGGTGATCTCCCGCTGGCGCGTCACCGATCCCAGCTGGGTGCCGAGGCTGTGGTAGATGGCGCTCAGCTCGTCAGAGCTGTGCGCGTTGAACGCCCGCCCGCCGGAGACCGAGGCGATCTCCTGCATGAGCTGGGGGTCCGGCGGGACCGGCACCGAGGGCGCAAACGGGTTGCCGCTGGGCAGCACGCCGTTGGGGGTGCCGAGCGCGACCGTGAAGATGGGGATGTGCTCCTGGCGGGCCTGCTGGCCGACGGTGACCGGGTTGGGGCCGGCGTTTGCGGCGCCGTCAGACAGCAGCACGATCACCGCCGGGGGATGGCTGCGGTCGCTGCCGTGCAACAGCTGGAGCGCCAGCTGCAGCGCGCCGCCGGTGTCGGTTCCGCCGTTGGCCGTCTGGCCGTTGATGATCGCGCGGGCCGCCGCGTGGTTGAACACCGGCGCCTGGGCGGCGTCGGCGGAGCTGGAGAACGCCACCGCCCCCAGCCGCACAGTGGCAGGCAGCTGGTCGATGAACCGGTTGGCGGCGGCCTGGGCGGCAGCCAGGCGGCTCGGTGTCACATCGTTGGCCGCCATCGACCCGGAGTGGTCGGTGACGAGCATCACCGACCCCTTGTGCACCGGCGCGCTGTAGCTCATGCGCGGGCGGGCCAGCGCCACCACCAGCAGACCGGCCGCCAGCAGGGCCAGGGCCGCCGGGATGTGGCGCTCCCACCCGGGCGCGGTCCCCATCGCCTCGCGCAGCGTCGCCACCGCGGGAAAGCGGACCGCGTAGCGCGCCCCGCGCCGCCGGCGCGCCCACACGTACGCGGCCACGGCGAGCGGAACGAGCGCCAGCGCCACCAGCCACACCGGCGTCTGAAAGCTCATCGCAATCGCCGCCCCAGCTCCACCAGCCAGTCACCGTCGGTCGACAGGACCACATGGGCCACCCGCAGCCGCCGCAGCTCGGTGGCGACCGTCTCCCGCCGGCGGCGCTCAAGCTCGGCGAAGCGCTCGCGCACACGCCCGCGGGAGGTGTTGACCTCAACCCGCGCCCCCGTCTCTGGATCGACGAGCGTCAGGTGCCCCACCGCCGGCAGCTCGGACTCCCGCGGGTCGAGGACCTCAACGGCCACCACCGAGTGGCGCAGGCGCAGCGCGCCCAGCGGCCGCTCCCACCCCCGCTGGTCGCGGAAGTCCGAGATGACGACCACCAGTCCCGGGGGCCCGGCCAGCCGGGTCGCCCGCTTCAGCCCGTCACACAGCGCGGCCGGGTCATGGCGCCCGTCCGGGGCCACCCCCTCGGCCAGCACCCGTCGCAGCGCCACCATCCCCGGCTTGGAGCCGCGCGGCGGCAGCACCCGCGGCTCGCCGGCGCCAAAGCCGATCAGCCCCACGCTCCCAGCCCGCCGGATCCCCAGGCGGCCGAACACCAGGGCCGCGCCCTCGGCGACGTCGGCCTTGAGCCGGCGTGCCGTGCCAAACGCCATCGAGGGCGACATGTCGAGCAGGAGCCACGTCGTCAGCGCCCGCTCCGGGACGTGCAGGCGGACGTGCGGGGTGCCGGTCCGGGCGCTCGCCGCCGGGTCGATGTGGCGCACGTCGTCGCCGAGCTCGTACGGCCGCAGCTGGGCGAGCTCGGTGCCAAGCCCCACCCCGGCGGCCCGCCGGTCGCCGGGCAGCGTCCGCGTCACCAGGTGGGTGACGGCGAGGTCCAGCGCCTCGATCAGCGGCGCCGCCATCGGCCCCGGCCCCTGGCGGGCGGCGGGCGGGACAAGGGCGCCTGCGGTCACGCGCTCCTCAGCCAGTCGGTGCCGGGCTCGTCCTCAGCGGCCCGCATGAGCCGCCCGGCGCCCGGCTCCTCGACGGTCGCCAGCACCTTCTCCAGCAGTTCATCCACCGTCACCCCGTCGCTGAGCGCGTCGTAAGAGAGCACGATCCGGTGGCGGAGCACATCCGGCGCCAGGTCGCGGATGTCCTCCGGCTCCACGTGCCCGCGCCCGCGCAGGAGCGCCAGCGCCCGCGCCGCCCCCACCAGGCCGATCGGCCCGCGCGGGCTGGCGCCGAACTCAATCATCCCGGCGATCTCCTCCAGCCCGTGCTCGGCCGGGTGCCGCGTGGCGTCGGCCAGGGCGACGGCGTAGCCGATGGTGTCGCGGTCGACGGCCACCCCGGCGACGGTCTTGGCGTGGCGCTGGAGGTCAGCCAGGGCCAGGCACTCGCGGATCTCGGCGGGCGGCTGGAGGCTGCGGCCGACGACGGCCGCCTCCTCGCCGACGCTGGGGTAGTCGACGAGGATCTTCATCAGGAAGCGGTCGACCTGAGCCTCCGGCAGCGGATAGGTGCCCTCGGACTCGATGGGGTTCTGGGTGGCCATGACGATGAACGGCAGCGGCACCGCGTACGTCGCCCCGCCGATCGTCACCTGCTGCTCCTGCATGACCTCCAGCAGCGCCGACTGGACCTTGGCCGGAGCGCGGTTGATCTCATCGGCGAGCAGGAAGTTGTGAAACACCGGCCCCAGCTCGGTGTCAAAGCGCCCGGTGTCCGGCCGCCACACCCGGGTGCCGACCAGATCGGCGGGCACCAGATCCGGCGTGAACTGGATGCGGCCGTAGGTTCCGCCGAGGACCGCGGCCAGCGTCTTGACCGTCAGCGTCTTGGCCAGTCCGGGCACGCCCTCCAGGAGCACGTGGCCGCCGGCGAGCAGGCTGACGAGCAGCCGCTCCAGCATCGCGTCCTGACCGACGATCACGCGCTTGATCTCATACAGCGCCTCCTGGAGGGCGTCGCGCGCCTCCTCGCGGTCGCGCCGGATCCCGTCTGTATCAGTCATGTGTTCTCCATCGATGGGGGTTCCTCTCAGGCAAGGCGGGCAAACCAGGCCAGCGACAGGCCGCTGCCGATGAGCAGCAGCACCAGCCCGCCGCCGGCGACGCTGGCGGTCATCTCGCGCTTGACGTTCTTGTGGCCGAGCAGCGCGGCGAGGTGCGCGTACACGGCGCTGGCCTTGGCGCTGTCGGCGGCGGTGAACGTGCGCCCGCCGGACAGGCGGGCGACGGTGGCCAGCTCGGTGGGGCTCACCGGGACCGGCGCGGTCACGGTCTGGCCGTGGCGGGTGATGGGGATGGTGCCGTGGGCGGTCCCGAGCGCGATCGTGTAGATGGGGACATGCTGGGCCCTGGCCTGCTGGGCGGCGGTCGCCGAGTCGAGGCCGACGTTGGAGCCCCCGTCGGAGAGCAGGACGATCGCCCCCGGGGGCCGGCGGCCGTTCTCGCGCAGGGTCTTGAGCAGGGACAGCGCGGTCGCAATCGTGTCGCCGATCGCGGTTCCGCCGCCGCCGGGCCGCAGCTCGGAGATCGCCGTCTGGCTGACGGCGTGGTCGGTCGTCGGCGACTGGAGCACCCGCGGGTGGCGGGCGAACTCCATGACACCGACCTCGGCGGCGGCCGGGAGCGCGGCGATGAAGCGGTGGGCGGCAAGCTGGGCGGCAGCCAGCCGGGTCGGCTTGATGTCGGTGGCCGTCATCGAACTGGAGACGTCGTTGGCCAGCATGATCGCGGCGCTGTCGACGGGAACCGCCACCGTGCGCTGCGGGCGGGCCGCGGCCAGGATGAGCAGGACCATGGCCACCAGGAAGGCGAGCATCGGCACGTGGCGGCGCCATCCGGGTCGCCGGGGGGTGACCGAGGCGGTGAGATGGGGCGCGGCGAACGCCGCGGCGGCCGCGGCCCGCCCCCGCTGGCGGCGGACATACCAGACGATCGCCACCGGAACGGCGATCAGCGCCGCCAGCATGAACGGCCAGGCGAAGCTCACGGTGAGATCGACGGCGGCTTGCCCAGCGCCAGCTCGGCCTGCGACACGTCCGAGCCGTAGGCGAGCTGGAGGGTCACCTGGCTGCCGGCGGCCAGCCCGCGCAGCGCGGCCGGGATGTCGGTGGCGCTGGTGATCGAGCGGCCGTTGATCGAGACGATGACGTCGCCGGGGTTGATGCCCGCGCGGTCGGCCGCGGTGCCGAGCGCCACCGTCTGGACGACGGCGATGCCGGGCGGCTGGGTGATGATGTTCATCCCCAGCCAGTTGACCTGGCGCGTGGACACAGCCGGGCTGGCGGGCGGGTTGGGCGTGGCGGCGGTGGCCAGCGGGGCCGGCGGCGTGGTCCGCGGCGCCCGGGAGCCGCCGCCCAGCAGCGTGCTCAGGCCCCAGGCGGCGCCGGCGACCACCAGCACGGCGACGGCGGCAAACGCCACCGGCGGGCTCACCCGCAGGCGCCGGATGCGGCGCCGCGGGCGCTCGCGCGCGGGTGCGGGTGCGGGCGTGGGCCGCTGCGGCCGGGCGGCCGCACGCGGCGCGGGGGACGGCCGGGGCCGGCGGGGCGGCGGCGCCACCGGCTCGGGGGGCGCGGCGGCCGGGCGGTCGGCCGTTCGGCCGGCACGGGCTGCCGCGGCAGCCTCGGACTCCCGCTGCCAATCCCCGGACCACAGATGCTTTGGACCGCTCATGCGCCTGCGGCAACCCTAGGCCAGATTGATGAGAGGCACTTAAGAGGCGCATGCGGGGAAAGACGGCTCTCTGCCCTGGGTGAGGCATCTGTCCGGCGGTCACCCCCCGGATCTCGGTGAATCTGCGTCGTGAGTCCGCATGGCGCACGCCGGCGCGCGCCAGTGGGGCCCGGGCCGGCGAGGGCGGCGTTGGACCGGTTTAGCGCTGTCGACGGCGGCGCCCGCGGCCCGTAGTATGCGACCCTCACCAGCGAGGATCGACTTCCATGCGGGCAGGACCGGGGCTCAACGTGGATGCGGGAATCGTGCGGGACCGGACGGGGAGTGCGGTCACGGCACGCCCGTTCGCCGGCGCGCGCGGCGCGGCGGTCGTCTGGGGCCTGCTCGTCGCCGGCGGGCTGGCCGCCGTCGGCACGCTCGTCAGCCCGCACAACGCGGTCATCACCACGGTGGTGATCGCTCCCTTCGCCGTCTCGCTGTTCGCCGGCTGGCGGGAGACCATGGTGGTCGCCGGGGTGGCGCTGGCGCTGGCGATGCTCAGCGGCGTCTGGACTGACAACCTGGACATGGCGGCGTATCAGCTGCGCTCGGCGGTCGTCTTTGCCGGCGGGGCGTTTGCCGTGGTGGCCGCCGGGGCTCGGGAGCGGACGGCGCGTGACCGGCTGCGCTTCGCCCTGCTGGCCGACGTCGCGGGCATCTCCGACGGGCGGCTGACGCTGGAGGAGACGGCGAACCGGCTGATTGAGCTGGTCGTCCCGGTGTTCGCCGACGCCGGCATCGTCGACGTCGTCCACGGGGGCGGGCTGCGCCGCCTGGCCGTCAGGGCGTCCGCCCCGGACGCGGCCGCGCACGAGGCGAAACTGATGAGCGAGCCCCCGCGCGAGGCCGAGCACTCAGGTCCCGGCAGCATCGGCGTTCCCCTGACCGCGCGCGGGCGCTCGCTCGGCGCGCTCACCCTGACCCTGAACGACCGGTCGCAGCGCCGGTACACCGCCGACGACACAGGGTTCGCGCGGCTGCTGGCCAGCCGGATCGCCCTCGCGCTCGATAACGCCGGCCTGTTCACCGAGCTTGAGACGATGGAGGCCCAGCTGACGACGGCGCTGGGGACGCTCGCCGAGGCGGTGACCGTGCAGAGCGCGCAGGGCAACCTCATCTACGCCAATCAGGCGGCGGCGAGCCTGCTGGGTTTTGCCTCGCCCCGGGAACTGCTCGCCACTCCGGCCGGCGACATCGTCGCTCGCTACGCCTCCTTCCGTGAGGACGGCTCGCCGCTGCGGGTCGAGGACCTGCCCGGGCGGCGCGTCCTCGGCGGCGAGGAGCCGGAGGCGCTCGTCCTGCGGGTCGTCGATCGGCGCACCGGCGAGCAGCGCTGGCGGCGAACGAAGTCAACCGCCGTGCGCGGCACCGGGGGCGAGCTGCGGATGATCGTCAACGTCATCGCCGACATCACCGCCGTCAAGCGCGCCGAGCTGCTCCAGCGCCTGCTCGGCGACGCGGGCGAGGCGCTCGCCTCTACCGAGGACCTCCACCAGATCCTCCAGCACATCGCCGGCATCTGCGTCCCGGAGCTGGCGGACTGGTGCATGGTGGGGATGCCGGGCGAGCACCACCGCCTCGTGACGGTCGCGGTCGCCCATGCCGACCCGGAGAAGCTGGCCCTGGCCGAACGCCTGACCGACCGCTACCAGGTCGACCTCGACGGGTCCAGCGGCACGGCGCAGGTGTTCCGCGAGGGCCGGCCCCTGGTCGTCAACCAGGTCAGCGACGAGGTGCTGACCCACGCCGCGCGCGCCAACGAACATCTGGCGGTGCTGGGCGAGCTGGGCATGCACGCGCGGCTGACGGTGCCGTTGACGACCCACGGCGCCACGGTGGGGGTGCTGACGCTGGTCAACGCCGCGTCCGGGCGCGTCTTCAGCGACGAGGACGTCGCCCTCGCCTCCGAGCTGGCCCGCCAGGCGGCCACGGCCGTCGAGAACGCCCGGCTGTACACCGAGCGCTCGCGGATCGCCCGGACGCTGCAGGAGAGCCTGCTGCCGGAGAAGCTACCGGCGCTGCCGGGGTACCGGACGGCCAGCCTGTACCGGCCGGCCGGGGACGAGGACCGGGTGGGGGGTGACTTCTATGAGGCGTTTGCCCTGAACGACACCGCGCGGATGCTCGTCGTCGGCGATGTCACCGGGCGGGGAACCACCGCCGCGGCGCTCACCGGGCTCATGCGCCACACGCTGCGGGCGATCGCGACGTTCACCGGCTCGGCGATGCGGGCGCTGCATCGCCTCAACGACGAGCTGACGGCGCGCCCGGAGACGTCGCTGTGCACCGCGGTGTGCGTCATCCTGCGCGAGACCCCCGGCGCCGCACGGGCCGACATCATCTGCGCCGGGCACCCGCTCCCGCTGCTGGTGCGCGACGGGGTCGCCACGTACGTCGGCGAGTTTGGCCCGATGCTCGGCGCGTTCACCGACGTCCACTGGCGACCGCTGACGCTCCCGCTGCAGGCCGGCGACATCCTGGTGCTCTACAGCGACGGCGTGCTCGACGCCACCGGCGCCGCGGATCGCTTCGGCCCAGAGCGCCTCCAGGACGCGCTGGCCGGCGCGGCGTGCGCGCAGGACGCGGTCGCCCGCGTCCGGCAGGCCCTGGCCGGCTTTGAGGTCGGCCCGCAGGCCGACGACACCGCGGTGCTTGCCATCGAGCGGCTCGTCGTGCCGGATCCCCGGGTCACCGCCCGGGCAACTGCATGACCCGGTCGACCAGATCCAACCCCTCGGACCGGTGCGTGATGAGCAGGAGCGTCTTGCCCGCCGCGGCGGCAAAGACGTCGGTCATGAGCTGACCCGCCGTCGGCGGATCCAGGTGGGCGGTCGGCTCGTCGAGGACGAGCACTGGGGCGTCGGCCAGGAGCGCCCGGGCGAGGATGATGCGCTGGCGCTGGCCGCCGGAGAGCTGCCGGCCCTCCTCCCCCACCCAGGTGTCCAGTCCGTCCGGGAGCCGGCTCACCCAGTCCCAGATCCGGGCGAGGCGCAGCGCCCGCTCCACCTCCGCATCGCTTGCCTGCGGACGGGCGAGGCGGACGTTGGCGCCGATGCCGGCCGAGAACAGATGCGACTCCTGACCGGCGACGGCGATCAGCCGCCGGATGTCGGACTGGCGGTACTCAGTCAGGCTGCGCCCGGCGAGCGTGACCCGGCCCGCCTCCGGATCGAGGAAGCGCAGCAAAAGGTTGACGACCGTCGTCTTGCCGGCGCCGCTGGGGCCGACGAGCGCCACCCGCTCACCGGGGGCCAGCGTCAGCGACACGTCACGCAGCGCCGGGCGCTCCTGGCCGGGATAGCGGGCGGTCACCCCCTCCAGCGCCAGCGTCACCGGCGGGGCGGGCGGCGCGGCGGGGACAGCCGGGTCGCGGACCCGCGGCTCTCGGTCGATCACCTCCAGCACGCGGCGCCCGGCGGCGACCGTGGCCGCCAACTCCCGCCCGGCCGCGGCCACCGGGGCCACCGCCTCAAACGCGGCGATCGTCAGCAGCGCCAGCGCGGCGATGAGCACCCGATCAAGCCGGCCGGTCGCCGAGGCCTCCACCGCGAGGATCAACACGGCGAGAACGGTGGCGCCGGTCACGACGATGCCGAGACCGTCTCCGATCCCCCCGGCGAGGGCATCGCGCCGGGCGGTGGCGACGGCGGCGCGGTCGGCGCTGCGGACGCGGTCAAGCGCAGCGACCTCGGCGCCCGCGGCGACGATCTCCGGCGCGCCCCGCATCAGCTCAATCACCTCGGCCGCCAGGGCGCCGCGGGCCGCCGCCTGGCGGCGGCGTGCCCGGACGCCGACGGATCCGGACAGGGCGGGGACGCCGATCCCCCCGGCGAGCAGGCCGCCGGCAAGCGCCGCGCCCGCGGCCGGGAGCACGGCGGCCGCGGCGCCGACGGCCACGGCCCCGGCGAGCACCGCCACCAGCGGCGGCCCCAGCCCGCGTAGGTACAGGTTCTGCAGCGCGTCGACATCGCCGACCAGGCGCGAGAGCAGATCGCCGGCGCGGTAGCCGGCCAGCTCGGCCGGGGCCAGCGGCGCGATCCGGGCACAGAAGCGGGCGCGCACGCCGCCGAGCATCCGCAGCGCCAGGTCATGGGACCACAGCCGCTCCAGGTAGCGCAACGCCGGGCGGCCGAGTCCGAAGAACTGGACGGCGACGATCGCGACCATGAGCGACAGGATCGGCGGCCGCTCGGCCGCGCGGGAGATGAGATAGCCCGCCGTCGCCATCAGCCCCACGCCGAACAGGACGGTGAGCGCGCCGAGGATCGCGGCCAGCGCCCAGCGCCACCCCCGGGCCCCGGTCAGGCGCAGCAGCGCGGGCAACGCGGTGCTCATGCGGCGCGCCGCTCCCCCGGCGTGAGCGCCACCCCGTCCACCAGCGTCACGACACGGTCGGCGGCGGCGACGACCTCCCGGCGGTGGGCGATCACCAGCATCGTCCGCTCCTGGCCGAGCCGCCGCACCGCGCGGGTCACGGTGGTCACGCTGTCCGGGTCAAGATCGGCGGTCGGCTCGTCGAGGATGACGAGCGGCGCCTCGGACAGGAAGGCGCGCGCCAGCCCGATGCGCCGCCGCTCTCCGGGGGACAGCGCCCGGCCGCCGTCGCCGACAAGCGTCTCATACCCACCGGGCAGCGCGCCGATGAACTCATCGGCGCCGGCGAGCGCCGCCGCCGTGCGGACCTGCCACGGCGCCGCCCCCGGAGCGCTGAGGCGGATGTTGTCGGCGACGGTCCCGCGCAGCAGCACCGGATGCTGGGGAACCCACGCCACGTGGCGTCGCCACGCCGCGCGGTCACAGTCGCGCAGGTCGATCCCGCCGATGGCGACCCGTCCCCCGTCCGGCTCCAGCAGCCCGAGCACCAGCGCCGCCACCGTGCTCTTGCCGGCGCCGCTCTCCCCCACCAGCGCGACGGTCTCGCCCGGCAAGAGCTCCAGGGTCACGCCGGTGAGCACCGGCGCCGGGCGGCCCGGATAGGCGAACGAGACGTTCTCCAGGACGACCGGAACCTCGGCCGGGCTGGGCGGGATCCGCGCGCCGGAGGCACCGGCGGCTCCGGGCGCGTCCAGCAGGCCGAACAGGCGCTCGGCGACGGCCAGCCCGTCGGCGCTGGCGTGATACTCGGCGCCCAGCCGGCGAAACGGCAGATACAGCTCCGGCGCCAGCACCAGCACGGTCAGACCCGCCTGAAGCCCAAGCCCGCCGCCGGCGAGGCGCACCCCGGCGCTGACCGCGACCAGTCCCACCCCCAGGGTCGCCGCCAGCTCCAGCACCGATCCGGACAGAAACCCCACGCGCAGGGTCTCCATCGTCGCCCGGCGGTAGCGCTCGGAGACGGCGGCGACAAGCTCGGCCTGAGCGCCGTCGCGGCCGAACGCGCGCAGCGTCGGCATCCCCCGCACCACGTCAAGGAAATGCGCCGCCAGCTGGCGCAGCGCCTGCCACCGCTCCCGGGTGCGCTCCTCGGTGTAGGTGCCGATCAGCCACATAAACACCGGGACCAGCGGCAGCGTGAGCAGCATGATCACGCCCGCCTCCAGGTCGACCACCATCACCCAGGCGACGACGAGCAGCGGAACCACCGACGCCAGCACCACCTGGGGCAGGTAGCGCGCGAAGTAGCCCTCCAGCGCCTCGACGCCCTGCACCGCCACCGTGGCGAGCTCCGCCCCCTCCACCCCGTCGGTGGCGAGCGGATCGGCTCCGAGCCGCCGCGCCACCAGCGCCAGGCGCAGCTCGGAGAGGACCGTCCAGGCCGCCCGGCGCCCCGCCACCTCCATGCCCCAGGCCAGCCCGCCGCGCGCGGCGAAGGCGACCCCCAGCAGCGCCAGCTCCAGCACCAGGGCGTGCAAGCCGCGGCCGGCGAAGGCGCGGGCGATGATGAGCGCGATCAGCGTCCCCTGGGCCAGGACCGCCAGCCCGGTGGCGATCCCCAGGGCGGCGTCGAGGACGAGGAGCGGCCGGGCCGCGCTGGTGCGGCGCAGAAGGCGAGGGTCAAGCGCGCGCATGGCGCGCGTCAGCGGGCGGGGGCCGCGCCGCCCGCCCCGTCCCCGGTGGCCCGCACGCCGGACGCGCCGGGCGCGGTGGGCGCGGTGGGCGCGGCGGGCGACTGACCGCCCTCCGTCGACGGCGCACTGAGCCGCCCGCGGAACACGTGAAACGACCAGCCCTGATACAGGAGCACCACCGGGAAGAACAGCAGCGCGACGATCGTCATCACCACCAGCCCGTAGTGGCCGGCGGCCGCGTTGTTGACGGTCAGGTTGAACGCGGCCCGCGTACTCGACACCATGACGTTGGGGTACAGCGAGATGAACAGCTGGCCGATGGCGGCAGCGATCGCGAACCCGGAGGCCAGAAACGCCCACCCGTCGTAGTCGCTGACGGCGAGCACGGTGGCGAACACGACGGCGATCACACCGAAGATCTGGGTCGGCATGGGGACGGTGCCGCCGCCGATGACGACGAGCGTCCACACCACCCAGCCGACATTGACGAGGGTGGCGACGATGCCGAGCACCCGGGCAAAGGCGCGCGCCCGGTCGCGCAGCTCGCCGGTGGTGCGCAGCGCCAGGAACGTCGCCCCGTGCAGCAGGCACAGGCACAGGAGGGTGACGCCGGTGGCCAGGCCGTAGCCGGTGAGCAGGTCAAAGAAATTGCCCGTGTAGTTGTGCTGGGCGTTGATGGGCAGCCCGTGCAGCAGGTCGCCGAGGCCGACGCCGATCAGCAGCGGGATGAGCGCGCTGCCGACGGCCAGCGCCCACGTCCAGCCCGCCCGCCAGCGCGAGCTCTCGCGCTTGCCCCGGTACTCAAAGGAGACACCGCGGGCAAACAGGGCCAGCAGCACGAGCACGAGCGCCAGATACAGCGCCGAGAACATCGTCGCGTACCAGCCGGGAAAGGCGGCGAACATGGCGGCACCGGCGACGATCAGCCACACCTCGTTGCCGTCCCACCAGGGGCCGATGGTGTTGATCTCGATCCGCCGGTCGGTCTCCGAGCGGCCGATGAACGGGTGCAGCGCCCCCACGCCGAAGTCAAACCCCTCCAGCACGAAGAAGCCGACCCAGAGGATGGCGATGATGAGAAACCAGATGGTGTGCAGTTGCATGGCGGTCAGTAGGTGAGAGCGGCGGCGGGCGCGCCCGGGAGCTCCTCAGGTTCCTGCTCGGCCTCGGCCTCAGGCCCGCCGAGACCGCGCCGGGAGTAGCGCAGCATCAGGACCAGATCGGCGGCGCCGAGCACGATGTAGGCGAGGACGAAGGCGCTGAGGCTGATCCAGATCTCGGTGGCGCTGACCGACGGCGAGCTCGCGTTGACGGTCTTCTGCAGGCCCTGCACGATCCAGGGCTGCCGCCCGCTCTCGGTCAGCAGCCAGCCGGCGCTGTTCATGAGAAACGGGGTGATGACCGCCCACACGGCGACCCAGTGAAATGCCCGCGACTGGCGCAGCGTCCCGCGGTACAGGAGCCAGCCGCCCCACAGCGCCATGAGCAGCACGAGACTGGCCAGGTAGGCCATGACCCGCATCGACCAGTACTGAATGAACACGTCCGGGACGTAGTTGCCCGGTCCGTACCGGGCGCGGTACTGCGCCTGGAGCGCGTTGAGGCCGGTGACGGGCCCGTTCCAGGTCCCGGTGGCCAGCACCGACAGCAGGTGCGGGATCTGCAGGACCTGCGTCGGCGTCTGGTCGCCGGCCCCGCCGCCGACCTGAAACAGCGAGAACGAGCACGGCTGGCAGCTGGACCATTGGGCTTCGGCGGCGGCGATTTTCATCGGCTGGTAGTGGGCCTCGATCACGCCCAGCTGATTGCCCACCGACATCTGGATGACGATCGCCGGGATGAGCACGAGGAGCGCCACCTTGGCGGTGCGGTGAAATGCCTCGATGTGGCGCTGCCTGCGCAGGTACCAGGCCGAGACGGCGAGCATGACCAGCGCGCCGGTGATGAGCGAGGCGAGGATCACGTGGGCGAAGCCCCACACGAAGGTGGGGTTGACGAACAGCGCCCACACGTTGGTGAGGATCGCCTGCCCGGAGCGATCCAGCCGGTAGCCGACCGGGTGCTGCATCCAGGAGTTGGCGATGAGGATGAACATGGCCGACAGCATCGAGCCGCCCGCCACCGCCCAGATCGTCGCCAGGTGCACGCGCCGGGGCAGCCGGTTCCAGCCAAACAGCCACAGCCCCAGGAACGTCGACTCCAAAAAGAAGGCGAGGATGCCCTCCATCGCCAGCGGCGCCCCGAACACGCCGCCGACGAACCGTGAGTACGTCGACCAGTTCATGCCGAACTCAAACTCCTGGACGAGCCCGGTCACCACCCCCACGGCGACGTTGATCAGCAGCAGCGTGCCGAAGAAGCGCGTCATGCGCCGGTACTCCGGGTTGTCTGTCCGGTACCAGGCGGTGTGCAGGATGGCGACGAGGAAGGCCAGGCCGATCGTCACCGGCACAAAGAAGAAGTGGTAGATCGAGGTGGTGGCGAACTGCCAGCGGGCCAGGTCGTTGGTCACGATCGCACCCCACCGGTGACGACCGGGCGCTCGACGGCGGCCAGCTCGCCCTCCATGACGCGGCTCTCCCGGGCGCCGAACAGCGAGCCGAGCGCGGTGATGGCAACCGTCACCCGCCGTCCGCCGACGCCGCCGAGGTAGAACAGGTGGACGCCGATGTACATCAGGAACGCGGGGAGCCCGTGGAGCCGGTGGCCGCGCACCTCGCACACCGCCTTGCCCCAGCCGACGACCGCCAGGGCCCCCTTGTCGAAGTAGCGAAACGGCGTGGAGGCGCCGGGCGCGCCGCCGGCGATCGCCCTGGCCACATGCCGCGCCTCCTGGATGGCCACCGTGGCCAGCCCGGGCAGCGGCCGGCCGTCCGGTCCGGCGAGGGCCGCGGCGTCGCCGATGATCGAGATCTCCGGATGGCCGGGCAGCGTCAGGTCCGGGTTGACGGCGGCCCGCCCGCCGCGGTCGGTCTCCGTCCCGGCGGCCCGGGCGACCGTCGCAGCGATCGGAGCGGTGCAGACGCCGGCCGCCCAGACGACGGTCCGGGTTCCGATCCGCTCGGTCCGGTCGCCGATCCTCACGGTGACCCCGCGCGCGTCGACGTCGGTGACCCGGGCGTGCTCGCGCACGCTCACGCCGAGGTCAGATAGCTCCCGGGCCGCCGTGGCCGATGTCTTCTCCGTGAACGCGGCGACCACCCGCTCTCCGGCGTCCAGCAGGATGACCCGGGCCGCCCGCGGGTCGACCCGCCGGAAGTCGCGCTTCATCGTGTGGCGGGAGAGGATCGCCAGCTGGCCGGAGATCTCCACGCCGGTGGGGCCGCCGCCGACGACGACAAACGTCAGCCACTCGTCCCGCGCCGCCGGGTCCTCGGCGCGCTCGGCCTCCTCGTAGGCGCCGAAGATGCGGGTGCGCAGGTCGATGGCGTCGGCCAGCGTCTTCAGCGCGCACGTGGCCTCTGACCACTCGTCGTGGCCGAAGTACGACGTCTCGCCGCCACAGGCGATGATCAGGCTGTCGTAGGCGATGCGCTCGCCGCGGTCAAGCACCACCTGACGCTGCTCGATGTCCACGCCGGTGACCGTGGCCATCAGCACGGTGGCATTGCGCTGGCGTTTGAGCATGTGGCGCTGGGGGGCCGCCACCTGGCCGCCGGAGAGCGCCCCGGCGGCCACCTGGTAGATGAGCGGCTGGAACAGGAGATGGTTGTGGCGGTCGATGAGCGTCACGTCGACGTCGGCGTCCTTGAGCGTGCGCGCCGCCTCCATCCCGCCAAAGCCGCCGCCGACGATGACCACGCGGCGGCGCTGAGGGGGCGCCCCGTTATGCGACATGAGCCGTCTCCTTCGCCGCCGCCGCCCGCAGGCCGAGGCGGTCGATCAGGTGATCGCCGACGCGGATCGCGTTGGCCATCGCCGTCAGCGCCGGGTTGACCGCGCCGATGCTGGGGAAGAAGCTGGTGTCGACGACGTACAGGTTGTCGACCTCGTGCGCCCGGCAGTCGGTGTTGAGCACCGAGGCCGCCGGGTCTGAGCCAAACCGGCACGTTCCCGCCTGGTGGGCCACGCCCGCCACCGGGATCTCGTTCTTGAGATAGGCGTGGTGGGGCAGCAGGTGGTCGTGGTGCATGCCGAGGTCGGCGAGCATCGACTTGAGCTGGCGGTAGAGGCGCCGCTTGGGCTCGTCGTTGCTCGGCGTGTAGTCGATGACGACCCGGCCGTCGCGCGCCAGCGTCACCCGGTTGCGCGGCGAGGGCAGATCCTCGGTCGACAGCCAGAAGTCGACGGCGTGCCGGGCGATGTCGCGCAGCGACCATGAGGGGGCAAACCGCGTCTCGCCGGGCTTCTCGCCGCGGAACATCGGCGCCTGGGACTTGCCCACCATCTGGATGTTGCCCAGCGGGTAGTCGACGTCGGGACCGCGCAGGTAGAAGTCGTTGACCCCCAGCGTCTTCTGAAAGATGGTGGGGTTCTCCTCGGTGGAGAGCGCCAGGACCGCCTGGCTGTTGTGGAACATGTAGTTGCGCCCCACCTGGTCTGATCCGTTGGCCAGGCCGCGGGGGTGCGTGTCGCAGGCGGAGGCGAGCAGGAGCTTGGCGCTGTTGGCCGCGCCGCAGGACACGACGATGACGTCGGCCGTGAACCGCTCGGCGTGGTCCTCGAGCTTCACCACGACATCGGTGACCGCGGTGCCGGCGGCGTTGCACTCCAGCTGCACCGCCTCGGCGCTGGTCAGCAGCGTCACGTTGGGGTGCTGGAGCGCCGGGCGCACGGCGATCACCTCGGCGTCGGACTTGGCGTGCACCAGGCACGGGAACCCGTCGCAGTTCTCACACCGCACACACGCGCTGAACGGCATGCTGTCCTCGGTGAGGAGGACCCCGCACGGGGCGTGGAACGGGTGGAGGCCGGCGGCCGCCAGGTCGTCGGAGAGCTGCTGAATGCGCGGCTCGTGGGAGACCGCCGGGAACGGGTAGGGCCCGCTCGCCGGTGGCTCGGTCGGATCCTCGCCGCGGGCGCCGTGCACCTGGTACAGGCGCTCGGCCCGCAGGTAGTACGGCTCCATGTCCTCGTAGGCGATCGGCCAGGCGGGCGAGATGCCGTCGTGGTGGAGGAGCTGGCCGAAATCCTCCTGGCGCAACCGGTACAGGGCGGCGCCGTAGAGCTTCGTCGCGCCCCCCACGAAGTAGTGGACCTGGGGCTGGAACGGGGTGAGGTCAGCGTAGTGCCAGGTGTCCGGCGAGATGTAGCGACCGTCAACGAACACGTCCTGGGCGAGCCAGTTCTGCGGCTCCCGGGGCAGCCAGTCCCCGCGCTCCAGCAGCAGGATGCGCGCGCCGGTCGGCGCGAGCTGGTGGACGAGCGTGCCGCCCCCGGCCCCGCTGCCGATGACGATGACGTCATAGGCGGTGCTCATGACGGCACCCACGGCGCGTGCCAGGTGCCGAAGCCGGCCAGCGTCTGATCGGCGGCCGCCGGGCCCCAGCTCCCCTTCGCGTAGGGGTGGACGGGCGGGGGATCTTCCAGCAGCGGCGCCATGACGCGCCAGCACTGTTCGACCACGTCCTGGCGGGTGAAGCGCGTGCTGTCTCCGACCAGGGCGGCGTGCAGGAGCACCTCGTACGGCGTGGGGCCCTCGCCGCCCTCGGCGGCGAACTCCATGTCGAGCGAGATCTGCTCCGGCTCAACCGTCTGATGGCGCTGGGCGTCGACGAGCAGGCGCACACCGGTCGACGGATCGAGCTTGACGACCAGCTGCCCGGGCTCCGGATGGCGCGTCCAGCCGACAAATCCCATCCGCGGCGCCCGCCGGAACACGACACGCATCTCGGTCTGGGTGATCGGCAGGCACTTGCCGGTCCGGATGAAGAACGGGACGCCGGCCCACCGCCAGTTGTCGATGTCCAGGCGCAGGGCGGCGAACGTCTCGGTGGTGGAGTCCGGGGCAACCCCGTCGATGCTGCGGTAGCCCTCGTACTGGCCGCGCACGTAGTGCGCCGGGTTGGCGGCCGGCATGGCGCGGAACGCCGCATGCAGCGCGTTCTTGATCACGTCGGCCTCACCGGAGGACGGAACCTCCATGGCGGCGGCCGCCACAACCTGCATGAGGTGGTTGACGACGACGTCGCGCAGCGCGCCCACCGGGTCGTAGAAGTGGCCGCGGTCCTCGACGCCGAAGCTCTCGGCCATCGTGATCTGCACCGACTCGACGTGGTGGCGGTTCCACACCGGCTCAAACATCGCGTTGGCGAACCGCAGGTACAGGATCTCCCCCAATCCCATCTTGCCCAGGAAGTGGTCGATCCGGTACAGCTGGGACTCGTCGATGTAGCGGTGGATCTCGGCCGCCAGATCTCGGGCGGAGGCGAGGTCGTGGCCGAACGGCTTCTCCACCACGACGCGCGCCCCCGTCGTGACGCCGGCCTCGGACAGCCCCCTGATCACCGTGCCGAACAGGAACGGCGGGATCTCCAGGTAGAAGACCGGGGTGCGCGCCTCGCCGAGGGCGCGCTTGACCCGCTGAAACGTCGCCGCCTCTCCGAAGTCCCCGCTCACGTACGTCATCCGCGCCGCCAGCCGGGCGAACACCGCCTCGTCGACCGTCTCGCCGCAGGCGGCGATGGCGTCAAGCGCGTGGTGGCGCAGGTCCTCGGCCGACCAGTCGTCGACAGCCACACCGACGATGGGGCACGTCAGCAGCCCCCGCTGCTCCAGGCGGTAGAGCGAGTGAAACGTCATCACCTTCGCCAGGTCGCCGGTGATGCCGAAGATGACGAACACGTCCGCCACCGGCGGACGGTGGACAGCCGCCTGGTCGGTGGTGCGCGGACGGGATGCGACTCCAGTGGTCATGTGCGCCGGCCCCTTCTCGTTTGCGCGACTCTCGGTCCGGTCTGCAATGGTCGGTCGAGCCCCGGGAGCTCGGCATCACCCGATGTGGGTGATCCGGATGCCGGCACTAGGCTTGGTGGATGCCGCGCGTCGCCTCGCCGCTGCCCCGCTCTGCGAGTGTCGTCATCGTCGGCGGTGGCGTGATGGGGACGAGCGCCGCCTTCCATCTGGCCGAGGCCGGCGTCGACGTCGTCCTGCTCGAGCGCGACCAGCTGGCCAGCGGGTCGACGAGCCGCGCGGCCGGCGGGGTGCGCACGCTGTTCTCCGACGCGCTCAACATCGCGATCGCCAAGCGCAGTCTCGACGCGTTTCGCGACTTCGGCCGGCGGCCCGGCTGGGAGATCGACCTGCGCCAGGTCGGCTACCTGTTCGCGCTCACCCGTCACTCCGACGTGGAGAAGTTCACGCGCAGCATCACGCTCCAGGGCGAGCACGGCCTGGAGAGCCGGATGCTCAGCGCCGAGGAGACCCGCCGGCTCAGTCCGCTGCTCGCCGGCGACGACATCATCGCCGGCGCCTTCTCCCCGGCCGACGGCCACTGCACCCCGGAGGGCGTCGTCCAGGGCTATGCGTCCGGCGCCCGGGCCCACGGTGCCGACATCCGCACCCGGTGCGAGGTGCGGGAGATCAGCACGCGGGGCGGGGAGATCACCGCCGTGGTGACCAGCCAGGGCATCGTCGAGACCGGCACGGTGATCTGCGCCGCCGGGGCGTGGTCAGGCCGCTGCGGCGAGATGGTCGGCGTCGACCTGCCGGTGACCCCGCTGCGCCGCCAGATCCTGTTCACCGAGCCGATCGACGACCTGCCGGCGCAGCTGCCGTTCACCATCGACTTCGCCTCCAGCTTCTACTTTCACCGCGAGGGGCCCGGCCTGCTGATGGGCATGTCAGACCCGGACGAGACGCCCGGCTTTGACGTGACGACGTCTGATGAGTGGGTGCCGCGGCTGATGGAGGTCGTGCGCCGCCGCGCGCCGCGGATCGCCGACGTCGGCATCCGCGGCGGATGGGCTGGGCTGTATGAGGTGACGCCGGATCACAACGCGATCATCGGCGAGGCCTCCGCCGTGAGCCGGTTTCTGTACGCCACCGGCTTCTCCGGCCACGGCTTCCTGCAGGGACCGGCCGTCGGCGAGATCCTGCGCGATCTCGTCCTCGGCCGGTCCCCGCTCGTCGATATCGCGCCGCTCAGCGTCGACCGGTTTGCCGGGGCGGCGCTGCGCCCGGAGCACAACGTGGTCTAGGCGGCCTGCGAGACGGCGGGGCGGTCGCCGTGACGCAGCGCCAGCGACCCGGCCTCGACCGCGCTGGCAAACGCCACCTCGGCCAGGCACCCCGGTGCCGCCACCTGATCGCCACACAGGTACACGCCGTCGCCGCGGTCGATCGCCGGCCGGTCGCGCCAGCTGGTGCCCGGCGGATCGATGGCGCCGCTGCGGCCGTCCATGATCTGGCGCCGGCGCCAGGTGACGCGCTCACGCCACCCGTCAAAGGCGACGTCGAGCAGCCGCTCAAGCCGGGCGCCCGCGTCATCGGCTCTCTCCCCCGGGCGGATCGGCATCTGGCCCTGGACCATCTGCTCGCCGGCGGGTGCCAGCGACGGGTCCTGCGCGCCGTAGCGCTCCACCCAGCCGGCGGTCTCCAGGTCAGAGACCACCCAGGGATCGCCGCGGTGCTCGCGCAGCCCCAGGTCCAGGCAGACGGTCCGCCCGCTCGGCCACTGCAGCTCGTCATCGCCGAGCAGCCGCCGGGCGTCGGCGAGCTCAAGCGCGACGATCACCGGGCCGGCCGGGAGCGCGTCGACCCGCTCACCGGTCACGATCTGCACGCCGACGGCACGGGCGTGGCGCTCCAGCGCGGCCACCAGCATGCTCCAGCCGCCGATGACGAATCGCGCCGGGGGCCGGGCGCTGAACAGCAGGCGCTCGATGCGCTCCCAGACAAACGCCGCCGACAGCTCGCCCGGGTCATGGTGGAAGGTGAACACGCCCGCCAGCGACGCGAGCATGTCCGCGGTCAGGCGATCGCTGTGGTCGGTCACCCAGGAGCGGAAGTCCTGGTCGACCGGCGCCCGGCGGCCCCGCAGCCGCAAGCCCCGCGGGATGATGCTGAGCGGGGGCGTGCGATGGATCGTCCCGCCGAACTGAAAGCGCACCCCGGTCAGCAGCGGCCGCGCCAGCGGCGGCATCAGCGACCGTGACGTCATCCAGTCCCACAGGACACCGCCCTGGTAGATGGCGTGCGGCCCCAGGTTGGCCTTGTACGGGCCGTCGCTGGACAGCGCCCGCCCGCCGAGGCGCTCGTGCGCCTCATACAGGGTCACACGCCCGCCGCCCTCGGCCCCGGTGATGGCCGCGGTCAGGCCCGCGACCCCGCCTCCGATGACTGTGATCTCGCTCATGGGCAGGACCGTACGGCGCAGCTGGCCTGCCGTACAGTTCCAGTCTGTGGGTCATTCCTCAGGGCCAGTTGACCTGCTGGTGGAGCTCGCCCGGGGCGGCGAGCGGCCGTTGTATGAGCAGCTGGAGCGCACGCTGCGCGACGCCATCCGTGACGGGCGGCTGGCCGGCGGGGCGCGGCTGCCGTCCAGCCGTGCGCTGGCCGGCGAACTCGGTCTCTCCCGCGGGGTGGTGACCGCCGCCTACGGACAGCTCATCGCCGAGGGCTATCTCCAGTCCCGCCAGGGGGCGCCGGTCCGGGTCGCCGCCGGCGTCCGGGCCCAGCCACCCCGCCCGCCGGCGCCGTCGCTGCTGGAGCGCTTTGCCTATGACCTGAGCCCGGGGATGCCGGACCTCGCCGGCTTCCCGCGGGAGCGCTGGCTGCGCTCGCTGCGCCGCGCCTGGCGCGAGACGGCGCTTGATGCCGTCGGCTACGGCGACCCCCGGGGCGTGCCCGAGCTGCGCGAGGCGCTGGCCGATTACCTGCGCCGGGTGCGCGGCGCCGCCCCGGACCCGGAGCACATGCTCATCTGCACCGGCTTTCGCCAGGGGCTGTCGCTGACGTGCCGCTGGCTGGCGGCCAACGGCGTCGAGCAGGTCGCGCTGGAGGACCCGGGCTGGCATGCCCACCGCCTGAGCGTCGAGGAGGCCGGCCTGGCCGTCGCTCCCGTCCCCGTCGACGCGGAGGGCATCGACGTCTCCGCCCTGGCGGCGACCGGCGCCGACGCCGTCGTCGTCACCCCCACCCACCAGTTCCCCACCGGCGTTCGGCTCAGCGCCCGCCGGCGAGCGGCGCTGATGGAGTGGGCCGAGCGCGGCGACCGGCTCATCATCGAGGACGACTACGACGCCGAGCTCGGCCGCGAACGGGTCGGCGCGTTGCAGGGGCTGGCCCCGGACCGCGTCCTGCACATCGGCTCGGCGAGCAAACGCCTGGCCCCCGGGATGCGGCTCGGCTGGCTGCTGACCCCGTCGTGGCTGTCCTGGGCACTCATCTCGGCCAAGGCGATCGAGGACGCCGGCTCGGAGGCAGCGGGGCAGCTCGCCCTCGCCGACTTCATCGCCACCGGCGAGCTGGAGCGCCACCTGCGGCGCATGCGGCTGCGCTACGCCCAGCGCCGGCGCGCGCTGCTGGCTGCGCTGGGACGGGCGCTGCCGGACTGGGTGCCGGCCCCGGCGGCCGGCGGGCTGCACCAGCTGGTGTGGTTGCCGGAGGGGGTCGACGAGCCGTCGCTGCTGTCGGCGGCGGCGCGCCGGGGGGTCGGCGTCGAGGGCCTGTCGCTGCACAGCTACACCGGCGAGTGCCCGCCCGGGCTGGTGTTCGGCTGCGGCTGCCTGGCCGAGCCGGCGATCGCCCGCGGGGTCCAGCTGCTCGCCGATGGGTGTAGAACGTGAGAGGAGGTATCAGCCCGTCGATGGGCATCCGATGACCGGAGGGACACGACCGATCGAGACCGATGCCGGGCGCCGCCGGACGCGCGCCGCGCTGCGCGGCGGGGCGGAGCGGGCCGGGGCCCGCGCGCACTTTCGCGCCATGGGGATCGATCCAGAGCGCCTCGACGGGCCGATCGTCGGCATCGCCTCCGCGTGGACGGGCACGATGCCGTGCAACCTCAACCACGGCCGGCTGGCCGAGCAGGCGGCGGCCGCCGTGGCGACCGCGGGGGGCGTCCCGCTGGTGTTCAACACGATCGCCGTCTCCGATAACCAGAGCCAGGCCACCCCCGGGATGCGGGCCTCGCTCGTCTCCCGCGAGGTCATCGCTGACTCGATCGAGCTCATGGTCTACGCCCATGACTTCGACGCCGTCATCTGCCTCGTCGGCTGCGACAAGACCGTCCCGGCCGCGCTGATGGCGCTCGCCCGGCTGGACCGGCCGGGGATCGTGCTCTCCGGCGGGCCGATGCTCGCCGGGCGGATCGCCGGGCGCCCGGTCACGATCCAGGACGTGTGGGAGGCCGTCGGCGCGGTTGAGCGCGGGCGGCTCGACCGCGCCGATCTCGACGAGCTTGAGCGGATCGCGTGCCCGGGCCCCGGCTACTGCGCGGGCAACTTCACCGCCAACACGATGACGATCGCCGTCGACTTCCTCGGCCTCGCCGTCATCGGCGACGGGTTGATTCCGGCGGCGTACGGGGCCGAGAAGGACCTCGCCGCCACCCGGGCCGGTGCCCTGGCGGTGCAGCTGGCCGGCAGCGACCGGACCGCCCGGCGCTTCCTGGACCGCCGGGCGCTCGTCAACGCGGCCGTCGGCGTCGTCGCCAGCGGCGGGTCGACCAACGGCTTTCTGCATCTGCTGGCCGTCGCCCGAGAGGCTGGCGTGGAGCTGTCGCTTCAGGAGCTGGCGCAGATCAGCGCCCGCACGCCGGTGATCGCCGACCTGGCGCCCGGGGGCCGCCATGTCGCCGAGGACCTGTACCGCGCCGGAGGCACCGCCACCCTCATCCGGGAGCTGATCGGCGGCGGTCACGTCGACGGCGACGCCCCCACCGTCGACGGCCGGACGCTGGCGCAGGTGACCGCCGGGGCACCGGCCGCGGACGGCGAGGTCATCGGCGCGTTCAAGCCGCGCGGCTCGCTGTACGCGCTGCGCGGCAGCCTCGCCCCGGGCGGCTGCGTCGTCAAGCTCGCGGGCACCGAGCGCCGGTCCCACACCGGGCCGGCGCGGGTGTTCGACGACGAGCAGTCATGCGTCGACGCGGTGCGTGCCGGACGGGTGGATCCCGGCGACGTGCTCGTTGTGCGCTATGAGGGGCCGGCCGGCGGACCGGGGATGCGGGAGATGCTGTCGGTCACCTCCTCGGTGATCGGCGCCGGCCTCGGCGAGTCGGTCGCGCTCGTCACCGACGGGCGCTTCTCCGGCGCCACCCGCGGGCTGATGGTCGGCCATGTCGCCCCGGAGGCCGCCCGCGGCGGACCGATCGCGGTTGTCGCCGACGGCGATCCGGTGACGATCGACCTCGACACCGGGCGGCTGGACGTGGCGGTCGGTGCGGCGGAGCTGGAGCGGCGCCTGGCCGCGTGGCAGCCCCCACCGCCGCGGTTCTCCGGGGGCGTGTTCGCCCGGTACGCGGCCCGCGTGGGGTCGGCGTCCGACGGGGCCGTCCTGTCGGTGTGAGGTTGAGGCGTCCGCTTTTGGAGGGGCCCCGTCCCGGCGTCACCTCGGGGGCAGGTGCGATGTTAGGCTCGGCCCGTGGAGGAGGAGGTCATCCCGGTTCTCCGCGTCGCCGACGCGACACGGGCGGTTGAGTGGTACGGGCGACTGGGGTTCGTCAAGGAGTGGGAGCACCAGTTCGAGCCGGGCTTTCCGTGGTTTGTGTGCGTGGCGCGGGGCAACGTGCGCCTCTATCTATCTGAGCACACGGGCGATGCCCCTCCTGACACCCTGATCCATCTCTACGTCCGCGACATCGACGCGGTGTCGGCGGAGTTTGGGGTGCCGGTCGACGAGGATGGCCTGGCCGGCCGCGAGTGCGACATCTCCGACCCGGACGGCAACCGGCTGCGCATCGCCACCCGGCGGTCCTGACGCGCGGGGGCCCGGCCGGCGGGGCCCGGCGGGTGGCGCCCCGGCCGGCCGGCGGGGGCGGCCGGCGGGTGGCGCCCCCGGCGGTGGGGTTGTGGGGGATTACCCGTGCTGTACACGGGTGAGCGCCCACGCCCCCAGACGTCAGCGACCGTTACTGGGCGGCGCGGTAGCGCAGCCCGTCGAGCGCGATCTGGAGCATGTGCTCCACCTGCCCCGGCTGGGCGGCCGGGATCTTGGCGATCCCGCCGACGATCTGGATGATCTCCGGCAGGTCGGTGTCCGGCCGCACCACCTTGGCCTCCTGGGCGCGGTGGAGCAGCGGCTCACCGGCGGCAAACAGCGCCTGGCGGCAGCTGTGAAACAGCGGTGCGTCGCGGTCGAAGTACTCCATCAACTCGGCGGCGAGTGCCTGCTTGGTGGCCATGTAGCCGACGAACCGCCTCAGCCAGGCCGCCAGCGCATCCCACGGATCCTCGTCGCCCAGGGCGGAGACGGAGCCGCACAGCTCCTCCACCTCCTCGACGTAGACGGCCTCCAGGAGCGACTGGCGATTGGGGAAGTGGCGGTACAGCGTGCCGATCCCCACGCCGGCGCGCCGGGCGATCTCCTCCAGTGATGTGCTGGCCCCGGTCTCGGCGAATGCCTCGCGGGCGGCGGCGATGACCTTGTCGTAGTTGCGGCGCGCGTCGGCGCGCTTCGGTCGTTCGCGGAGGGGCTGGACGGTGGGGTCGGTGGTGCTCATGGGGAGATTCGTGAATTGCCTTGACAAACCGGAGGGAGCCTCCGCTATAGTTCCGGTTGGAACCGGAGGCAACCTCCATTTATTACTGGAGGTGTCCTCCATTTTATCGCCTTACTTCCTCACCGTCCAATGGAGTCCCTCATTTCATCCATCTCACAGCTCTTCTCGGCCAGCGGCGATCGCCGTCGCTGGCTGGCGCTCTTCGTCGTCTGCCTGGCGCAACTCATGATCGTGCTTGACACGACCATCGTGAACGTCGCGCTGCCGACGATCCAGCGCGACCTCCACTTCACCCAGGGAAATCTCACCTGGGTCATCAACGCCTTCCTCGTCACGTTTGGGAGCTTTCTCCTGCTCGCCGGGCGCCTGGGCGACCTATTTGGCCGCAAGCGGGTGTTCCTCACCGGCGTCATCTGGTTCACCGCCGCCTCGGTGCTGTGCGGTGTCGCTCCCAGCCAGGGCGTCCTCGTCGCCGCCCGGTTCGCCCAGGGCATCGGCGCCGCCGTCCAGGCGTCGGTCATCCTGGCCATCATCGTCACCGAGTTCCCGGAGGCGGCCGACCGGGCCCGGGCGATGAGCGCCTACGTGTTCGTCGCCGTGGCCGGAGGATCACTCGGCCTGCTCGCCGGCGGGGCCCTCACCGAGGCGCTCAGCTGGCACTGGATCTTCTTCGTCAACGTGCCCATCGGGGCCGCCACCGTCGCGCTGGGGGCGCTGCTCATCCCGGCCGACACCGGCGCCCGTGCCGGGGGGCGCATCGACTGGCTTGGTTCAGTGCTCGTGACCGCCTCCCTGATGACCGGCATCTACGCGATCGTGCAGGTCACCAGCACCGGCTGGACCTCCGGCCGCGTGCTCGGCTTCGGCGCCCTCGCCGTCGTGCTCATGGCGGCGTTCCTGACGCTGGAGTCCCGCATCGAGAACCCCATCATGCCGCTGCGCATGCTGCGCCTGCGGGGACTGTTCGTCTCCAACATCGTCCGCGGGTTCCTGGTGACCGGGATGTACTCAACGTTCTTCCTCGGCACCCTGTACCTGGAGCACGTCCGGCATTACGGCGCGCTGGAGACCGGGCTGGCGTTCCTGCCCTGGACGCTGACCGTCGGCACCCTGTCGCTGGGGATCACCGCCCGCCTCGTCACCCGCTTTGGGCCGATGCGGGTGCTCGTCAGCGGCCTGACCACCGTCGTCGGAGGACTCGTCCTGCTGACCACAACCGGGGCGGACACAGCGTTCTTCCCCACGCTGTTCGCCGCCTACCTCCTCATCGGCCTCGGCATTGGGACAGCGTTCCTGCCGCTGCTGACGATCGCCATGGCCGACATCCCGGCGGCCGACGCCGGCCTCGGCTCCGGCCTGGTCAACGTCTCCCAGCAGATGGCGGGGGCACTCGGCCTCGCCGTCCTGGGGACCATCGCCACCAGCCGCACCCACGCGCTGGCCCGCGCTCACGACTCGCTGGTGCAGTCGCTCATCGGCGGCTACCACCTGGCGTTCACCGTCGGTGCCGCCAGCGTCATTGCAGCGGTGATCACCGCGCTGGCATTCCTGCGGTCACCGCAGGCGGCGAGCGCGGTGTCGGCGCCGGCCGTTGGGGAGGATGCGGCCGACGCGGTACCCGGCGGATTGGAGATCGAGCCCGCTGGGCTTGACCTGGAGCCCGTCGGCTTTGAGATCGACGCCGGCGGGTTTGCCCCGGCGGTGGAGCCGGACGTCGCACCGGCGCTCACCGCGCTTGAGCGCGAGGCCGCCTGAGCCAGGGCTCACCCCACCCACGCCACGCCACACGGCTGCGGGCGAGCGCACCTCCGCGCTCGCCCGCAGCGCCTCACCCCACTTCTCACCCCCACTTCCTCACCCCCACTCCCGCATCCCCCACTTCCTTACCCCCACTTCCAAGGACATCGCATGCAGAACCCCCGCGCCCCCCAGCACCACACCCGCACCAGCCACCGCCACCGTGAGCTGATCACCGAGGGCGTCGTCGCCGGCTACCTTCACTCGCTCAGCGCGCCCTCGCGCGCGCACGCGCGCGAAACCATCCGGCCTCGCCGCCGGCCGGACTGCGCGCCGAACGGCCGCACGCTGTCGCCTGACGCCGTCCGCCGCCAGCTGAGCGCCGGCAAGGACCTGCGCCAGCTGACCGCCGCGGCCACCTCCGCCAGCTGAGCGCCGGCGCCACGCCGGGTCAACTCCCCGGGCCCTACCTGGGCGACCAGCCGGAACCGCAGTCCGGCTCCTCGCCCGGGTACGACGGGCCGAGGCCCCCAACCGGGTCCGCCGCCCTCATCCACCTCCGATTTGTGCGAGATCACATTCCACGTCGCGACTTTCGGCAAAACGCGTCGCCACAGGCCACGTTCTGACGAAATCATCTGCGGGAATCTGGATTTCGTACGGATCTGACGTTCCCGGGATCCCCGTCAACCCGCCGGCAGTCAACCCGCCGGCAGCGGGCATCCGTCCCCGTCCTCGTCGATCACCTCGTACCGGGTCGAGCCGCCCAGCTGGCGGCGTGCCACCACCAGCCCGGCGTCCATGAGCGCGGTCAGGTCGGCGATGAGCGCCTCGGCCTCCCGCAGATCCTCGTCAGGCGCCAGTACCACCGAGGCGAGGTGCGGCGGTCGTATCCGGTCGATGATTGTCATACGCATTCCTCCATAGCGCCACGTAGCGATCAGTCCGGGCAGGATGACGACGGCGTCGGACGGAAACGTGAACATCTGTAGATGGCGCAATTTGCGGGCGATGCCGTTCTCCACAGCCGGAAACCACCGAGCCACCGAGCTATTTGCGAGAAACGGCCCCGTCGTCCACAGGGTTATCCACAGCCACGTGGCAACGGATCTGCCACGGGGAGGGGGTTATGAACATCCGGTCCACATTGGACACTCGCGGCGTCAGGTAGAACGACACCCCGTCATGAGCGTCTCCCTCCCCTCCCCCTCCAGCCGCCTGCTCCGGGCCGCCGCCGCCGAGCAGGCCGACCTCGCCCGCCACCGCGAGCGTCTGGTCACCCGCCGGGACACGCTGCTGGATGAGCTGCGCGAGCTCGACGGCGCGCTCGGCGCCGTCGACGAGCGACTGGCGGTGCTCGGCCGCCTCGGCGCGCTCCCCCCAACCGACCGGGTCTCCGGGAACGGGAACGAGGAGGTCGTTGAGCTGGCCAGCCGGGCGGCGCCGCCGGCCAACGACGAGCAGTCCGGGGAGTGTCTGCGCGGCCCGGCCATCCGCGAGGCCGCGGTCCGCGTCGTCGTCGCCCAGCCGGAGCGGATCGACGCGCTCCATTACCGGCGCTGGTATGAGCTCCTGGGTGAGGCCGGCTATTCCGTCGCCGGCAAGGACCCGCTCGCCGTGTTCCTCACGCAGGTCAGCCGCTCTCCGGTGGTGCGCAAGACGACCAAGCCCGGGGTCTACGAGATCGACCGCCAGGCGCCGGAGCGGATCCGCCAGCGGCTCCAGCGCCTCCAGGGCGAGCTGCGCGAGATCGCCGTCGCCCCCCAGGCTCCGGTTGACCTCGCCGACGTCCGCTCACGGCGGCATGAGCTTGACCTCGCGATCAGCCAGCAGGAGCGGGCCTTGGAGGAAGCACTCCGGGTGCTCGGCCGCGACACCCCGGGTACGGCGGCGGCGGCGGCCGCGGCCGACCGCGGCTGACCCTCAGGGCGTCGCCACGTCGCAGCGCCCGCCGGCAGTGCGCGCAACGGCGCGGTCCAGCGTCGTCAGCGTCGCCCCAACAGGTCGGCGAGCGCCACATGGGGCGGCTTCGTCAATCGACAGATCCAGGCGAGGCTCCCACGCCGCGGCATGCGTCACCATCAGCCGATGGACGCCGAGGCGCTGCGGACCGCCTGCCTTCAGTTCCGGGGGTCGGAGGAGACCTTCCCGTTCGGCTTTGAGACCTCGGTGTTCAAGGTCGCGGGCAAGATGTTCGCCCTGTCGCGGCTGGGCGCCGACCCGCTGAGCGTCAGCCTCAAATGCGAGCCGCTCCTGGCCGAGCAACTGCGCGAGGCGCACCCGGCGATCACCGCCGGCTATCACCTCAACAAGCGCCACTGGAACACCATCCTGCTTGACGGCTCGCTTCCTGATGAGATGATCGGCGAGCTCATCGAGGACTCGTACGACCTCGTGGTCAGCGCCCTGCCGCTGGCCCGGCAGCGGGCGCTGGGGTGGCACCCGGACCCGGCCTGAGACTGGCCGAGCGCGACCACCGCCCGCGCTCGCGCCCGCCCCCCGCTGGGGCCACAGACAGCGGCCGCCCGCCGGTTGGCGCACCGGCCGCCGAGGCGCGATCCTATGCGCATGAACGCACTTCTCGTCACCATCCGTGATCCCTGGGTCAGCGCGCGGCACCTCCGGGTGGCGCCATGAGCGGCCCCCAGGGATCGTTCACACCGGCGGTCGCCGCCACCAGGCCGATCGACCCGCAGGTCCGGATCGGCCATGTCCACCTGCGCACGGCCGACATCGACCGGGTGCGCGCGTTCTACGTCGACATCCTCGGCTTTGACGTCATCATGGAGGCGCGCGACGTGCCCGGCTGGGGAACGACCGGCGACATCCTGTTCGTCTCCGCCGGCGGCTACCACCACCATCTCGGCTTCAACACGTGGAAGTCCAAGGACGGCGACCCGCAGCCGGACGGCGTCACCGGGCTGCATCACGTCGCGCTGAACTTCTCAACCAAGGCCAAGCTGGCCGAGGCCGTGCAGCGGCTGGTGGACGCCGACGTGCCCCTGCGCCAGCTCGCCGACCACGGCACCCATCTCGCCGTCTATCTCTCAGACCCGGACGGCAACGACCTGGAGCTGGCGTGGGACCGGCCGTTTGACCAATGGCCGCGGTACGACGAGAACCCCGAGTTCCTCGACCAGCCGCTTGACCTCGACGAATTGCTGGCCGCGGCCGCCTGATCGCGGGCCCGACATGAGGCCGAGGGGTGGAGGTGCGGCTGTTCGTACAGGGAGTTACGAACAGGTCCGCGGCGGCGGACGTTGAGAGGCCGGCGCCAAACTCAACGCCGGCCTCTTGGCAGTCAGGGTCACCCGGGGCGGGGCAGGAATCCCTCACCGAGAGCGACAGCGGCGGTGGGCGGAGCGTCTGTCTTGTGCGAAATTTGGATCGCATCGGGCGATTTCGCCCGGAAGGGGCCCATAGCAGCGATCTTGTTCCAGACCGTCAGCGCCAATCCGGATTTCGAACACAGATGACCCCGCCGGGGGGCTCCTCGCCGACATCCGGGCCCAGGCGGGGGGTCCTCGCCGACATCCGGGCCCAGGCGGGGGGTCCTCGCCGACATCCGGGCCCAGGCGGGGGATCCTCGCCGACATCCGGGCCCAGGCCGGGGGTCTTCGCCCACATCCCGGGGGCCCCGCCGGGGGTCTTCGCCCACATCCGGGGGAACGGCCGGCGCCCTCTCGTCACCGCCGCAGCCCACCCCGCCGCCGGTGACCCGCCTCACCCTCGCGCCGGGTCCGCCTCGGCGTGGGCAGCACCGCGGGCGCGCGGCGCCACCAGGTGCACAGCGGCGATGGCGGCACACGCGAGGTAGCACCCGGCCTGCACGTCAAGTAATGCGGACAACGAGACCTGGCCGCCGAGCAGGCCGGCGACGACGATGCCCGCCCCCTGCCCCAGG
>DASSZQ010000337.1:0-11713 GCA_035702755.1 Solirubrobacteraceae bacterium
TGCATCCGCGTCGTCGCCGCCGAGAACACGCCGGAGAACCGGGTCTCCGCCGGCGAGCGCTACGCCGCCGTCTACGAGATCAATCTGTCCCGCTGCATCTTCTGCGGCTACTGCGAGATCGCCTGTCCGTTTGACGCGATCACGATGGGCCACGACTACGAGATGTCTGACTACACGCGCTCTGACCTCATCTTCACCAAGGAGATGCTGCTGTCGGTACCGATCGAGCGCACCCCGCTACGCACCGAGGGCGAATAGATGGTCTTCTCCGCGATCCTGTTCTTCATCGCGGCGATCGGCGCCATCGTCGGCGCGGTCGCGGTGGTGATGCTGCGCAACCCGTTCTACAGCGTGCTGGCGCTCGTCTGTCACCTGATCGCGCTGGCGGCACTGTTCCTCCTGCTGCGCGCCGAGTTCGTCGCCGCCGCGCAGGTCGTCGTCTACGCCGGGGCGGTGATGGTCCTGTACGTGTTCGTCGTCGCCTACGTCGGCGGGGCAGATGAGCCGCTGCACCGCCACGGCGCCGCGCTCAAGGTGCTCGGACCCGTGTTCGGCGTCGCCCTGGCCGTGGAGCTGTGCATCGCCATGCTGGGGACGGCGCTGAAGGGGATCTCCGGCCACGGCGCGCCGTATGTCCCCGGCTTCGGCACCCCCAAGGAGATCGGCACCCAGTTTCTGACCACGTACCTGTTCCCGTTTGAGGTCGCCTCGCTGCTGCTCATGGTGGCGGCCGTCGGCGCGGTGCTGCTCGCCCGGCGCCGCCGCGGACTGGAGGGCACCACCGAGGGCGAGCAGACGACGTTCCGCGTCGCCCGCCCCGTGCTCACCGGCACGATGCACGAGTCGACGGGGATCCGCGGCGGCGGCGGCACCGTCTCCGAGTCCGAGTACGAGAGCCAGCGCGAGCCGGTTGGCAGCCACACCGGCGCCCGCGGCTCCTCCGGGGACGGGCGCTCGGAGGGGGGCTGGTAATGGCCATCGGCTGGTACCTGGCCGTCTCGGCCATCATCTTCTGTATCGGCGCGATCGGAGTGCTCACGCGCCCCAACCCGCTCGTCATCCTCCTCTGCCTGGAGCTGATGCTCAACGCGGCCAACCTGGCGCTCGTCGCCTTCGCCCGCATGTGGGGTGGCGAGTCCGGCCAGATCTTCGCGCTGATCGTGATGGTGGTCGCAGCGTGCGAGGTGACCGTGGGCCTGGGGCTGATCGTGGCCATCTATCGCCGGAACCTGGCGATCGACGTCGACGAGCTCAACGAACTGCACGGGTGATCTGACGAGATGATTCCGAAGACCGACCGGGTGGTGGTGCCTGCGTGAGTACGACCACGTACGGCTGGCTCATCCTCCTGTTCCCGCTGGTGGGGACCGTCATCGTCAGCCTCAACTACAAGCGGCTGCCCGGGACGAGCGCCGGCTGGCTGGCGACGCTGGCGATCGCACTGGCGTTTGCCTCGGCGATCGGCGCGCTGTTCGGCCTGCTCGGCAACGGCCTCGGCCACCGCCAGCTCGTCTCTTCGCTGTGGCAGTACGACGTCAGCGTCGGCGTCGATGCCAACCTGGCCATCCTCGTCGACCCGCTGTCGATCTTCATGGCGCTCGCCGTCTCCGGCGTCTCGACGCTGATCCACATCTACTCCATCGCCTACCTGAAGTCCGACCGCGGCTACAGCCGGTACTTCGCCTACCTCAACTACTTCGTCTTCTCGATGCTGCTGCTGGTGATGGCGGCCAACTTCGTGGTGCTCATCATCGGCTGGGCGTTCGTCGGCGCCGCGTCGTACCTGCTCATCTCGTTCTGGTACCGGCGCACGACCGCCACCAGCGCCGGCATCAAGGCGTTCGTCATCAACGTCCTCGGCGACGTCGGCCTCGTGCTCGGCACCTTCTTCATCTTCCGCCACACCCACACCGTCGACTTCCTCAAGACGTTTGCGCTGGCACCCCACGTGTTCAGCCACAACTCAACCGATCTGGTCGCCGGCTGCCTGCTGCTGCTCGTCGGCGCGTTTGCCAAGTCCGCCCAGGTCCCCCTTCACACGTGGCTGCCGGACGCCATGGAGGGCCCGACGCCGGTCTCCGCGCTCATCCACGCCGCCACCATGGTCACCGCCGGCGTCTACCTGATCGCCCGCATGCACCCGCTGTTTGAGATCGCCACCACCGCCGCCGACGTGGGCGCGATCATCGGCTGCCTGACGCTGCTGATCGCGGCGACGATCGCGATCGTCCAGACCGATCTCAAGCGCGTCATCGCCTACTCAACGATGTCCCAGATCGGCTACATGATCATGGGCGTCTCCATCGGCGCCTACTCGGCCGGGCTGTTTCACCTCATGACCCATGCCTTCTTCAAGGCGCTTTTGTTCATGGGGGCCGGCTCCATCATCAGCGCCATGGGCGGCGAGCAGTCGCTGGATCGCATGGGCGGGTTCCGCAAGGCGCTGCCGTTCACGTTCATCTGCTTCATGATCGGCGGGCTCGCCCTCTCCGGGATGCCCCCGTTCTCCGGCTGGCTGTCCAAGGACGACATCATCGGCTACCTGGACAACCGCGGCGGCGGGTTTTTGGCGCTGGGGATCGCCGGCTACGTCGGCGCATTTCTGACCGGCATCTACACCTTCCGGATGATCTTCCGGGCGTTCTTCGGCCCGCCGGTCGAAGAGGCGGTCGAACTGGAGCACGGCCACCTCGTCCACCACGACGTGCCGACCAACCCCCAGACCGGGGAGGTCGAGGACACCGATGTCGGCTTCCCCGGCCCGGAGCACCACATCGCCGAGCGCGACTGGCGGATGCGCCTCTCGATGTCGCTGCTGGCGTTCGCCGCCGTCGTCGGCGGGCTCGTCCAGATCCCGGGCGTCGACGACGTCATCGCCCGCTTCCTGGAGCCGTCGTTCGCGAGCTCGCGGCTGTATGCGCTCTCCGGCAGCGTGACCAACGACTGGATCGGCCTCATCATCGGCGCGCTCGTCGCCGTCGCCGGCATCTCGGTCGCCTACCGGATCTACATCGCCCGGCCCGGCACCTCGGCGGCGCTGCTTGAGCGCTTCCGCGCGATCCACACCTTCCTCTACAACAAGTGGTACTTCGACGAGCTCATCGACTTCCTCGTCGTCCGCCCCGCCCAGTGGCTTGGCCGCTTCGGCCAGAGCGCGCTGGAGCGCGGGCTGATCGGCGGCGCCGTCACCGGCGGCACCACCGGCGCCGTCCGCGCCGCCTCAGCGGCGGTGCGGCGCGGCCAGACCGGCTATCTGCGCTACTACGCCGCGGTCGTGTTGATCGGCGTGTCCGGGATGGCCCTGTACTTCCTCATCTCCGCCAGCTGATGCCCATGCCCCTCTCCCCCACCCCGGTGCGCCGATGACGCTCTCGATCCTCCTCTGGGTCCCGCTCGGCCTGTCGCTGATCGCGGCGTTGCTTCCGGCCCGGATCGCCGGCCGCGCCGCCGTGGTCTGGAGCCTGGTGGCCCTGGGCATCGCGATCTCGTTCGTCGTTCGCTTCCACACCGGAGTGTCCGGGCTGCAGTTCGTCACCGACAAGGTCTGGATCTCGGCGCTCGGCATCCACTACAAGCTCGGCCTCGACGGGCTCAACGTGGTGCTCGTCCTCACGACGACGGTCATCTTCGCCGCCGCCATCCTGTGGGCGTCATTCCGGGAATGGGAGCGGGCGCGCCTGTTCTTCTTCATGTTCGGGCTGGCCGAGAGCGGCGTGCTCGGCGCCTTCCTCTCGCAGGATCTGGCGCTGTTCGTCGCCTTCTTTGACCTGATGCTGATCCCGTTCTACTTCCTGGCCGGAATCTGGGGCGGCCAGGACCGCATCCGGGCCACGATCAAGCTCGTCATCTACACGCTGGTCGGCTCGTTCTTCATGCTGGTGGCGGCGATCGCCACCGGCGCGCTGGCCTCCAGCGAGCACCACGCCCCGCTGACGTTCGTGCTCAGCTCGCTGCACGGGCTGCCCCTGTCGCACACCTCGCAGATCTGGATCTTCCTCTGCTTCGCCGTTGCGTTCCTGGTCAAGATGCCGCTCATCCCCTTCCACGGCTGGCTGCCGGACGGGTATAAGGCGATGCCGATCCCGGCCATCGCCGTGTTCTCGGCCATCCTGTCCAAGGTCGCCGCCTACGGCTTTCTGCGCATCGTCCTGCCGCTGTTCCCGTACGCGTCCGTCCACTTCCAGCTGCTGATGCTGATCATCGCGCTGGTCTCGATCATCTGGGCGACGCTCGTGGCCATGACCAACCCGGACGCCCGGCTCGTCGTCGCCTACTCCAGCATCGCCCAGCTCGGCTTCATCATCCTCGGCATCTTCTCGCTGGCGCCCCAGGGCGCTCAGGGCGCGCTGCTGCAGATGGTCAACCACGCGCTGGTCACCGCGCCGCTGTTTTTCTTCGTGGCCATGCTGGCCGCCCGGGCCGGTGGGTCGGAGAAGCTCGCCGACATGGGCGGCGTCGCCTTCCGCGCGCCGGTGATGGCGAGCCTGTTCTTGATCGTGATCCTGGCGACGCTGGCCATGCCCGGCTCCAGCAACTTCATCGGCGAGTTCAACATCCTGCTCGGCACGTTTGACTCCAAGCTGCCGATCGCGCTCATCGCCTCCACGGGCGTTGTCGGCGCCGCCGCCTACGCGCTGCGCCTATTCATCCGCTCCATGCACAATCGCGTCGGTGCCGACGTGGTCACGCGGGAGATGGGACTGGCTGACCTGGCGGCGGTGGTGCCGGTCGTGCTCGCCATCCTCGCGCTCGCGTTCTTTCCCCAGTTCGGTCTCGTGCGCTCCCAGCCGAGCGTGCTGCGGACGCTGACCCCAACACAGGCGCAGCTGCACAACCCCGGTAACACCAAGACGGTGGCTCAGGCTCCATGAACATCTCGCTGACCCTGCCCCTGGCCGCGGCCGGCCATCTGCACGGCCCCCACATCTACTGGGGGGACTTCATGCCGTTCCTCATCCTCGCCGGGGGCGCGACACTCGTGCTCCTGCTGGGGCTGCTCGGCCGCGCTGCGCGCGTGTTCCTCGTCCCGGCGGTGACGGTGGCCACGCTGGTGGCGACGATCGTCGACGTCATCCTGCGCTTCGGCCATCCGGGCTCAATCATCTCCGGCGCGCTGTCAGTCGACGGCCTGGCGATCGTGCTTGACCTCATCATCTGCACGGCGGGCATCGCCGCCGTCGTCCTGTCGCTGCGGGGGCGGGCTCCGGTGAGCGCCGGACGCGGTGAATACCACTCGCTGCTGCTGTTCAGCGTGCTCGGCATGGCCATCCTGGTCTCGGCGACCGACCTCGTGACCCTGTTCGTCGGCTTTGAGCTGCTGTCGATCCCCCTGTATGTCCTGTGCGCCTCCGAGTTCCGGCGCGAGGGATCGCTGGAGTCCGGGCTGAAGTACCTGGTGATCGGCTCGGTCGGCTCGGCCACGCTCGTCTACGGCCTGGCGCTCGTCTACGGGGCCACCGGCTCGACGTTCTTCGGCCCCATCGCCGCCGCCGTGGCCGGCCACGGGCACGGCCTGGCCCACGGCCTGCTCGGCGACCCGATGCTGCTGACCGGTCTGGCGCTGGTGATGGTCGGCTTTGCCTTCAAGGCCTCGGTGGCGCCCTTCCATCAGTGGACGCCGGACGTCTACGAGGGCGCGCCCACCCCGGTGACCGCGTTCATGGCCACCGCCACCAAGGCGGCGGCGCTCGGCGTCATGCTGCGCTTCTTCGACGTGGCCATGATCGACGTCAAGGGCACATGGGCCCCGGCGTTTGCGGTGATCGCCGCCATCACGATCATCGTCGGCAACGTCGGCGCGCTCAACCAGTCCGGGCTCAAGCGCATGCTCGGCTACTCCAGCGTCGCCCAGGCCGGCTACATGCTCGCCGGGGTCGTCGTCGCCACCAAGCTCGGCGTCAACGCGACCGTCCTGTACCTGATCTTCTACCTGATGATGAACCTGGCCGCGTTCGCGGTCATCGTCGGCGTCCAGAACGTGCGCTCCGACGGCGACGAGATCACCGGCCTGTCCGGGCTCGGCGCCCGCAGCCCGTGGCTGGCGTGGCCGATGTCGATCGCCATGCTGGCGCTGGCCGGCATCCCCGGCACCGTTGGGTTCATCGGCAAGTTCCAGCTCATCCACGCGCTCGTCAACGGCGGCTACACGTGGCTGGGCATCGTCCTCGTCGTCGGCTCGATGATCTCGCTCGGCTACTACCTGCGGGTGGTTGCCGCGATCTGGATGCGCTCCGAGGTTCCCGCCCCCGGGCCCGGCATCGCGGCCACCAGCAGCGCCTGGCGGGGCACCGCACCGGGCGGGCTGGCGCCGATCGCCGGCGGCTCGCCGGAGGCCGACGCCCTCGATCCCCCGCCCGCGCCCGCGGACCCCGACGGCGCTCCGTCATCGGCCGCCGGCCGCTTCGCCTTCCCGGAGGTGACGCTGGTGGCGGTGGTGTTCGGCGCCGCGTGCATCGGCTTTGGCATCTTCCCGCAGCCGCTGTTTGACCTGGCCGCCCACGCCGGGCGCGCCCTGGGCCTGTCGTAGCCGCGCCGGCGGTTTCAGGCGGACGAACCCGCCGCCGGCGGGCCGGCTGCGGCGCGGTCCGCGTCCGGATGGCGGCACACTCCGCAGACCCGCTCGGCGGCCGCGAACCCCAGCGATTCGTAGATCCCCAGGGCGTGGTAGCCGGGATCGGCGGCGATGACCAGCCGGCGGGCACCATGGGTGGCGGCGGCATCTCGCCCCGCCTCAAACACCAGCCGGCGGCAGATGCCCCGGCGCCGGTGGCCGACCGCGGTGTCGACGGCCTGAAACCGGCCACGCTGACCGGTGACGACGACCCCGCACGAGGCGACCACCTCGTCGCCGTCCAGCGCCACATACCAGGCGCCCCGGGCGGCGCAGAACAGTTCTCTCAGGTCATCGAGGCGGCGGCGGCAGAAGATCCGATGGGGTTCCTCGGCAAACCGGTCTGAGTCGCGTGCGGCCACCTGGAGCTCGACGACACCGTCCCACAGCTCCTCGTCGTTTCCCGCCTGCGGGCGCAGGGCCCGGACCGTCACCTCCTGGTTGGCGCGCGGATGCCGGTGCAGGGCGTCCGGAGCCGCAACCAGCCCCACCGTGCGCTCCAGCTCATAGCCGGAGCCGGCGAACTCGGCGGCCGCCGCGCCGGCCGCGCCGTCGGTCCGGTCCCAGCAGAAGGTCAGGTGGCGCGAGGCGGGCTGGCAGGCGAACTCGGCGGCAAACAGCCGCTCCCAGCGCGAGCGATCGCCGACGCGCGGCGGCTCGTCGAAGACGATCAGGTTGCCCCAGTAGTGCGTGGGATTGCTCGGAGACCGGACGACGAGATGGTCATCGCGGCGCTCCACCACGCGGTCGATGGGCAGCACGTCGATGTCGGTCGCCCACACCAACGACCTCGGCACCGCTGTCGTCGCCCCCCGGCTCATCGCACAGCGCAGGATACCGGGAGGGTTGGGCCGCCCGCCAGCGGGTAGCCCCACCCCATGGCCGAAGAGCGTCAGAAGAACCCCAACGACGAGCAGTTGCCCGGCAACGTCTCCAACCAGAACAGCGAGGAGCAGCTGCCGGACAGCGAAGAGCAGAAGCCGTCCAACCGCCCGCCGAGCCACGGCCGGGGTGATGGCGAGTCCGGCGGCGAGGCCAAGGAGGGCTCGCAGTCGACGGGCAGCCCGGCGAGCGCCGGCTGACCGCGCCTACGTCGCCGCGAGCACCGGGACCTCGCCGCTCGGCGCCGCGGTCCCGGCCCGGGAGAAGCGGAGCACGCCGTCCTCAAGCTCGCCCCAGCGCAGGTCGAGCAGGTCCAGCGCGTAGTTCTGATGCACCCGCCACGGCCGCCGTGACCCCTGCGCGGGAAAGTCCTTGACCGAGCGCAGCACGTAGCCGGAGGCGAGGTTGATGAGCGGCTCGCGAGCGACGGCGGGGTCGTCGGCCACCGGCATGCACACGCGCCGCGCGGGATCGCGCATGTGCGTGAGCAGACGGCAGACGAACTGCGCCGTGAGATCAGCCTTGAGCGTCCAGGAGGCGTTGGTGTAGCCGATCGCGAACGCCATGTTCGGCACACCGGAGAGCATCATCCCCTTGTACGCCATCCGCTCCGGCAGGTGCACATCGCGCCCGTCGACCACCAGGTCGATCCCGCCGAGCGCGAGCAGCTGCAGCCCGGTGGCGGTGACGACGATGTCGGCCTCCAGCTCACGGCCGCCGGCCAGCTTCACGCCCGCTTCGGTGAACGTCTCGATCCGGTCGGTGACGATCGAGGCCCGGCCGCTGCGCAGGGCGGCGAACAGGTCACCGTCCGGGACAAAGCACATGCGCTGGTCCCACGGTTCATAGCGCGGCCGGAAGTGGGTGTCGACGTCGTAGCCGACGGGCAGCTCGCGCTCAATGCCCCGCCGCAGCAGCCGCTTGATCAGGCGGGGGCGCCGGCGACTGAGCTGATACAGCAGCGTCATCACGACAACGTTGCGCCAGCGCACCAGCCCGTAGGCGATGGTCGCCGGCAGGTGCCGGCGCAGTCGCTGGGCCAGCTCGTCCCGGCCGGGGACCGACAGGACATAGCTCGGTGAGCGCTGGAGCATCGTCACGTGGCCCGCCTCCTGCGCCATCGCCGGGACGAGCGTCACCGCCGTCGCCCCGCTGCCGATGACGACCACCCGCCGGCCCGCGTAGTCCAGGTCCTCCGGCCACAGCTGCGGGTGCACGAGGCGGCCCCGGAAGCGCTCGACGCCCGGGAACTCCGGGGTGTAGCCGCGGTCATAGCGGTAGTAGCCGGTGCACAGCATCAGGAAGTCGCAGGTGATCCGCTCGGTCTCGCCCGGGCGGTCGCCGTCGGAGGGACCGGTGCCGTTCGCAGCGCCGCCACCGCGCCGGACGGTGACCGTCCAGACGGCGTCCTCACCAGACCACTCGGCGCGCTCGACGCGGTGGCCGGTCCGGATCCGCTCGCGCACGCCGTAGCGCTCCGCGGTGCGCCGGATGTAGCGCAGGATCGCGCCCCCGTCGGCGATCGCCTCCGCCTCCTCCCACGGCGCAAACGAGTACCCCAGCGTGTGCATGTCGGAATCGGAGCGGATCCCGGGATAGCGGAACAGATCCCAGGTCCCGCCGATGTCCTCGCGGGCCTCCAGGATCGCCCAGCTGCGATCCGGGCAGCGGCGCTGCAGATGGCAGGCCGCGCCCACGCCGGAGAGGCCGGCGCCGACGATCAACACATCGAGGTGCTCGCCGCTCGTGGTACGCATGCGTATCACCAGCTTACCGGCCGGGCGCAGCTGCGCGCCCTGGCCAGGGTGTGGCGGGGCGGCGCCCACGTCGCCGACTCGGCGCTGACCGTCGTCATCGTGCTGCCCCGGTTGCCGGACGCCGCCCAGCGCGAGCGCGCCGCCTACGACGTCGGCCAGGCCACCCTGCAGATGATGCTCGCCGCCGCCGACCGCGGCATCGGCTCCGGGCACTCGGCGGTGGGGGAGCAGGACCTCGCCCGCGAGCTGCTCGGATTCCCGGAGGACCGCTTTGCGACGATCATGATCGACTTCGGCCACCCCGCCGACCGGCCGCTTGCGCCGATCCGGCGCCCGGACCGGCGCCCGCTGGACGACGGTTGTCCACCGGGGACGGTGGTAGGCCCAGGCGACGGCCGGGTCCCCCGCTACGATCGGCCGCCCGTGGACTACCCGGTCGAGAGCTTCACCGACGCCGAGCAGGCCCGCCTGCGGGCGCACTGCACCAACCTCGACGGCCCGGTCTTCGCCCTCACCAACCTCCCGGAGACGGTCAAGGGCGCGCTGTTCGCCCGCTACTCGCGGTACCCCGGAACGCTGCGCCGCCTGCTGCTTGACGAGTTCGCCGGCGATCTGCCGGATCCCCAGACGACCGACGCCGAGCCGGGCGGCGGCCGGGCCGCCCAGCTGTACGAGCGGATGATCCTCGGCTACGGCGATGATTCCGTCGCCCAGCTCGGCGGTGCCCACGTCGCCTGCGAGTGGGTCTCCAACATCCTCACCAAGATCCTCCAGCGCCCGCGCCTCGCCGCCTACCTGGAGCAGTCAACGCGCTACATCACCTACGACGCGCCGATGCCGGGCGCGGCGTCCGGCGAACCGCGGTACCGCTACTACCGGGACCCGGAGCTTGGACCGGAGTACACGCGGGCGATGGACGAGCTGTTCGGCGCCTACTCCGGCGCGCTGCCGGTCGTGATGGCATGGGCGGAGTCAGAGTTTCCCCGGGCGCCGGAGGAGGCCCCGGCGGCGCACGCCCGCGCGATCCGGGCCAAGGCGCTTGACCTGCTGCGCGGGCTCCTCCCCGCCGCATCGCTGTCGCACATGGGCATCTACGCCACCGGGCAGAGCTACGAGCAGCTCATCCTCCACCTGCTCGCCCACCCGCTGCCGGAGGCACGGCGCTACGGGACGATGATGCTCGGCGAGCTGCAGAAGGTCATCCCCAGCTTCGTGGCCCGCGTCGACCGGCCGGACCGCGGGGGCCGATGGATCGACTATCTGCAGGGCCGGGCGCGGGCCGGCGAGCAGTGGGCCCGCCGCCTGGGGCTGGAGGACGAGCCGGAGAGCCCGGGCGAGCGAGGGCCGTCGGTGCGCCTCACCCATGTCGACGGCGACGAGGAGGATCTGCTCGTCGCCCTCCTGTTCGAAGCCGCCGCCACGTCTGAGGAGGCAATCCGGACGTCGGTCCGGGCGCTGTCGGAGGCCGAACGTGAGCAGCTGCTCTCCGACCTCGTCGGCGAGCGCGGCAACCGCCGCCATCGCCCGGGGCGCGGCTTTGAGGCGGTCCGCTACCGCTTTGAGATCGTCGCCGATTACGGCGCCTTCCGCGACCTGCAGCGCCACCGCATGCTGACCGTCCAGTGGCAGCCGCTCAGTCCCCACCTCGGCGCCGACGTGCCGGAGCAGGTGGATCTCGCCGGCGCCGGCGACCGCTACCGCCGCGCCCTGGAGGTCTCCCGCGCCGAATACGAGCGCCTCGCGGCGGCGGGCCTGGCCAGCGCCGCACCCTACTCCCTGTGTCTGGGCTACCGGATCCGCTTCGTGCTTGACCTCAACGCCCGGGAGGCGATGCAGCTGATCGAGCTGCGCTCCGGGCGCGAGGGCCATCCCAGCTACCGCGCCGTCGCCCATGAGATGCACGCGCGGATCGCCGCCGTCCATCCGGGGATCGCGGCGGCCATGGGCCATGTCGACACCGAGACCGAGCCGCGGCTGGAGCGGATCCTGGCCGAGATGCGAACGGCGGCCCGGGCCGGGGGCTGAGCCGGGGGAACGCCGGGCGGTCAATCCGGCACCGGACCGGTGCGCGGCAGCGGGCACCGGGCGCACAGGCCGGCGATGGCGAAGCCCCCCCCCTTGCGTTCGAAATTCGAATTGGCAGTTTGGATCTCGAACACAGCGGATGCCATACGGCCGCTGCGGGCGAAATGGGGAGCGCGGAGTCAGGTTTCGTACGAATCGGACGCATAAATCCGGTGCAACGGCCGCTCGGCCCCGGCGCGGCTGGGCCCCGGTGCGGCTGGCCCCGGTGCGCCGGAGTGCCGCGGCCGCCTCCCGGCTACCCGGCTACCCGGCCTTCGCCTTCGCCTGCTCGCGCTGGCGCAGTTCGATCCGGCGGATCTTGCCGGTCAGGGTCTTGGGCAGGTCCGGGACGAACTCGATCACCCGCGGGTAGGCGTAGGCCGAGAGGTGGTCACGGACG